>NZ_PNCN01000110.1:0-12958 GCF_005886135.1 Pseudoalteromonas sp. S4741
TTCTTAACTGACTGGCATTACTCGCTTATGCGGGGATTTTTAATCATAAATGCAAATATAACAGGTGGGTGGTTTATTGTTTGTAAATTTATTGTTACATTAGGAGCGTATTAAAAATAACAATAAAATGATTATGAAAAATAACTATGTTACTCACCTCATAAATGCCAAATATCATGGCACGCTTCCTCCAAAACAAGAAATAGTGTCTTTTGCGCTAACAGCTCCTGAATTTGTTCACTATTGGTTATGTCATGCGGTTTCATCATCAACTTCTTCTCAGGAGCTAGCCATTGTTTTATGCTTAGCTAAGTATCATAAAATTGAAGCTCTTAAGGTTTTATCTCACTTTTGGCCAATCCGAACTGCTGATCCGCAAGTAACAATTAACTTTGAAAAACATATATCAGGCCTTCCTAAGACTATACAGCAGGGTATTGAAACCGATTTAATAGGGTTGTGGAGTAGCTTAATTATACCATTGAATATTCAATCCTCTGAACAATCATTACCTGTGACAACATTAGAAACGCAACTAACGAATGAATTAGCGCAGGAGATTATAAAGCTTGCTAATAATAATTTAAATTTAGCTGGGGTGTATGCTGAAAACTCTACAAGACAAAAAGTTATAGACATCAGAGACAATGAGCAGCTTATAACACAATTACCAGTCGATAATATTTTAATAGCTATATTACAGCGCATCATATGTTCAGACGACTATGCTGACTTAGCATATGCTGAGCCTATGATTATTTATCGTTATACTCAAGGTCAGCAATACAAATGGCACTATGATTTTATTACACCTTCAAATGGAAATGCTAAAAAAGAACTTAATTTTTTTGGTCAAAGACAGCGAACACGTATTATAAATTTAAATGACGGATTTGAAGGTGGAGAAACCGCCTTTAAAGACTGGAATGTAAGTGTTAAAGCTAAGCAAGGACAAGTGATTAAATTTAATAATATGATTGGTAATCAGGTAGATAAAAACTCAGTACATAGTGGAAAGCCCGTATTATTAGGTGAAAAGTGGATTTGTACGCTTTGGATGCGAGAAAAACCTTTTTGGTTACGCGAATCTATTTGGTGCAAAAATTAATACCGACAAATAATTACAACTGAAACTGCTGTTTTAATATCTCTTTTGTAAAACTGGTTTTTAAATAAAAGCCACGGGGCAGGGTTTGTATAATTTGTCCGTTCGGGCCTATGGCATCGGTAACTACTTTGCTATTAGCAGCTTTTGGCCGTATTTGCATGGCGTCGCCTAAATGCCCTGATATTTCATCTACCCGACCAAGCGCTATAAGCTCCATTTGCTCTTCCCAGTCTCGCTGTAATTGCGCATCTTGCGCGGGGGAGGGTTGCCACAAAAAGCCACTGCCTATGGTTCTATCAAACGGGGCGATATTGCGCTCACTTAAAATAGGTAACCATAAAACATGATTCAACTTTTTACGTACGCTACTTGTGTGCCAGGTCATGCCAGTTACATTCATTAGTGGGGTAACCGACACAAAGGTGGTTTCTAGCGGTTTACCTTTATATGAAATGGGCAATGTTTTGAGCTCTATACCTAAATCTTCAAAGTCGGGTAGCGGTTTTGAACCGGCCGTTGCGCCTAAAACATACTCTATCAGTTGACCTGTCCAGCCTTTTTCACGCAATAAATCATCTGGCGTTTTAAAGTGGTACTGCTGTGCAAGTTGTCCTAGTGTGAGTCCTGCAATAGCATCGACACGTTGCATTAATTGATTGATTGAATGAGGTTTTAAAGGTTGCATACTGTTTATTTTAGTTGAATAAATACCAGTGTCATGATAGCAAATTAGGGTGTTAGTGGATATCTTTAGCGGTTGGTTGAATTTTGTTCGCACTGTGTGTGGTGCAATTTTATGCGCTGTTTTAAAACGCTAAATTTAACTAAGCAACTGAAATGTATTGTTTTTTTTGTTTTTAGTGTTCAGTTTTAATTAAGGTCTATATTTGTTGTAAGGATAAATACAGATGTATAAACATGTTTATCCACAGATTCTGTGGAGAACATCACCTTTTAGATCTTGTATTGTGGATTTGTTTGCTAAATGAGCGTGTTTTACAAAAGTTATGCACAAGCTGTGAGTAACCAGCACAAACAGTGTGGTTTTTATGTATGGCAGTGTTATTTGTTATTCACATGCAATGGATTTTGCCATTAATTTGCCTTAACCGAGGACGTTAATGGGGCTTGTACGTAATAGTATTTGCCGTATTGCAGCTAATGTGGAACAATCATAAAAAATCGACTTACAAATGAGGCACTAAGGTGATTGATGCCGAAGGTTTTCGTGCCAATGTCGGAATTGTAATTTGCAATAATCAGGGGCAAGTGTTTTGGGCCAGACGCTATGGTCAACATTCTTGGCAATTTCCCCAAGGCGGTGTTGATGATGGTGAAACACCAGAACAAACTATGTACCGTGAATTACACGAAGAAGTAGGTTTGCGACCAGAAGATGTAGAAATAGTTGCAAGCTCAAAACATTGGTTACGCTATAAATTACCCAAACGATTAATCCGTCGCGACTCAAGTCCGGTGTGTATTGGGCAAAAACAAAAATGGTTTTTACTGAAGTTACGCTGTAAAGATGAAGATGTAAATTTACTAAAAACGCACCATCCTGAATTTGATGATTGGCGGTGGGTGAGTTATTGGTATCCAGTAAGGCAGGTAGTATCGTTTAAACGGGATGTTTATCGA
This sequence comes from Pseudoalteromonas sp. S4741, assembly GCF_005886135.1. Taxonomy (NCBI): domain Bacteria; kingdom Pseudomonadati; phylum Pseudomonadota; class Gammaproteobacteria; order Alteromonadales; family Pseudoalteromonadaceae; genus Pseudoalteromonas; species Pseudoalteromonas sp. S4741. The sequence continues at coordinate 2,750 of NZ_PNCN01000110.1, forward strand.
CGTGTTATGAAAGAGTTTGCTCCTTTTGCTATGCCCTTCAATAAGCGAGAGCAACAAAAAGACAATTGGCGAAGCAAAAGGTAGTTTTACATAAAAAGGAGCAGTGTATGCTGGCAACACTCAGATCGATAGCTGAGTCTGTTTCGCAACAAGCGAATTTAGACGATGCGTTAGTGTGCTTTGTGAAAATGGTAAAAGATGCCATGAATACCCAGTGCTGCTCCATTTATTTTGCCGATTACAGTCAAGATAACTTTGTACTAATGGCCAGCGAAGGGTTAAACCCCGATGCGGTGGGTAAATTTAGAATTGGCTTTACTGAAGGACTTGTTGGGCTAGTTGCTCAGCGCGAAGAGGCGATTAACATTGCGTTTGCTAAATCGCATCCTCGCTTTAAACTCTCCCCAGAAGTGAACGAAGAAGGCTACAACGCTTTTTTGTCTGTGCCTGTTGTTCATCAAAAAAAGGTATTAGGCGTTATTGTTGTGCAACAGAAAATGGCTCGAGTATTTTCTCAAGATGAAGAGTCGTTTTTAATTACGCTCTCAGCGCAGTTAGCTTCACAGCTTGCGCATGCCGAAATAAAAGAAGTATTGCGCCAAGATGAGTCGTCTCATCAAACATCGGTTTTAAAAGGGGTGTCTAGTGCGCCAGGCATTAGTATTGGTAAAGCCTTTGTTGTTATTCCTAAACTTAATTTTAAGTCCATAGAACTTACTAAAAATAGTGATGTGAATGAACAACGCAGTTTATTCACGCAAGCGGTTGCTGCAACGCGCAAGGAATTTAGCACCTTATCGATGACATTAAGCGATACCATACCGCAAGAAGCGTTGGCGGTGTTTGATGTGTATCAGCAATTATTGGATGCTAAAAGCTTAGGTCATAATGTAGAGGCACAATTACAAGAAGGGTGGTGTGCAAAAAGTGCATTAAAAATTGTGATTGAACGTTTAGTTGCGCAGTTTAATGAAATGCAAGACCCTTACATTAAAGAGCGTGCGGTTGATGTTAAAGACATTGGCTTACGGGTGCTTCATCACTTAGTGAATACCGAGCATGCAATAAAAGACTACCCTGAAAACACAATCCTCATCGCTCACACATTAACTCCTGCGATGTTAGCCGAAGTGCCAAATGAGCGTTTAGCAGGTGTGGTAAGCATTAATGGTTCAGCCAATAGCCATGCCTCTATTTTAACCCGTGCAATGGGGGTGCCTGCAATTTGGGGTATTGAAGATTTACCGTTACTGCAGTTTGATAACAAAGAAATGATTTTAGATGCTTTTGCTGGGCGTTTATATATTTCGCCTTCGCAAATGCTTATTGATGAGTATACCGAATTACAACACCAAGATAACTTACTCAACAATCGTTTTTTAGAAGAGCAATCACTGCCTGCAATTACCTTGGACGGGGAGCATATTAGTTTATTGCTCAACGCTGGGCTTGAACTTAATACGCAACAAAATAGTGCCCATATTTGTGATGGTGTTGGTCTTTACAGAACCGAAGCGTGGTTTATGCAAAAAGGGCAGTTTCCATCGCAACAAGAACAAGAAAAATGGTATCGCGAAGTACTCAGTAGCTATTATCCTAACCCCGTAGTTATGCGAACGTTAGATATTGGTGGCGACAAAGTTTTAGATTATTTTAATATTACCGAAGAAAACCCGTTTTTAGGATGGCGTGGTATTAGAATTAGCCTAGATCATCCTGAGCTTTTTTTAGATCAGCTCAAAGCCATGCTCAAAGCGAATATTGGCTTAGGTAATTTAAAAATAATGCTGCCTATGATCAGTGGCACTGATGAAGTTGAAGAGTCGCTGGCATTGTATAACCAAGCCTATTATGAGTTAAGCGAAACATTTCCTGAGCAATTAATAGAAAAGCCAGATATTGGCATTATGCTTGAGGTACCTTCAAGTGTATTTATGCTGCCAGAGTGGTCTAGAAAAGTCGATTTTTGCTCAGTGGGTAGTAACGATTTAACTCAGTATTTATTAGCGGTAGATAGAGCAAATGCCCGTGTGGCCGATTTATTCAATCCTTATCATCCAGCTGTGTTACGTGTATTAAATAATATTGCCAGCGAATGTGAGCACTATGAATTGCCCTTTAGTTTATGTGGGGAGCTTGGTGGCGACCCCGAGGGAGCAATATTACTCATTGCCATGGGCTATAGACGTTTAAGTATGAACTTATCGTCGTTAAATAAAGTGAAATGGGTGCTTAGGCGCTTAAATGTTAGTGACATGGAACAATTACTGAGCGACTGTTTAGCACAGCCCAATGCTAAACAAGTGTTGCGTTTAACCCGTAATTTTATGATAGAGCATCAGCTAGGTAATTTATTTTATACACCTAAATGATAGAGCTGTTATTGTTTATATAATCAATTAAAATATACATATTCTTAAATGTATTAGAGATAACTATGTATGAACTAGGACTTCTAGTTGCAAGTTGTGCGTTATTAGGTTGCATTGTTGGTTTTTTAGCAGGACTTCTAGGCATAGGCGGTGGTTTAATCATTGTGCCGGTGCTAACGAGCCTGTTACTGGGTTTTAATGTGGCCGCTGCCGATCATGTATTAGTTATCGCTATTGCGACATCTTTAGCCTCTATTTTATTTACCTCGACTTCTTCAGCGTTAGCTCATCATAAAAATGATAATGTGCCTTGGAAAATTGCCCCTTGGGTAATGTCGGGTGTGGCCATTGGCGCCTTGATTAGCGGCTTTGCTGCCAGCTTTATACCTGAGAAGATGTTACGAACCGTGTTTGCGGTGAGTGTGGTTTTTATTGCTATGAGAATGGTGCTTTCTGCCCGTAATAAAGTGAGCGTAGGTCACCCGATGCCTGCAGGCCCCGTGCTAGGAAGTATTAGTGCGATAATGGGGGCACTATCTGGGTTGATTGGGATTGGCGGTGGCGCATTACTTGTGCCTATGCTGCACTATTTTTCGGTTGATATTAAAAAGGCAATTGGTTGCGCTGCTGCATGTGGTATTGTAATTGCCTTTTTTGGCTCTATTGGTTATATCAGCGCCGGTTGGCGAGTAACTGACTTAGCGCATGGTTTTATGGGATTTGTTTATTTACCTGCATTGTTAGGGATTGTTGTTACCTCATGGTTTATAGCGCCAATAGGCGCCAAAGCAACACATTACTTACCTGTAAATACAATTAAGAAAGTTTTCGCGATGTTACTTGTTATCATCGCTATTAAAATGGTTTTTAGCTAAAGGTTTATTTTTATGGCACTGGAGTTTCCTCAAATTGATCCAATAATTTTTTCTATTGGACCACTTAGCGTTCGTTGGTATGGATTAATGTACTTAATTGGTTTTGCGTTTGCGATGTGGTTTGCTAATCGTCAAGCTAATAAGTCCGGTTCAGGTTGGACTAAAGACGAAGTCAGCGATTTACTCTTTTACGGCATGCTGGGCGTTATATTAGGTGGGCGTATTGGTTATGTTCTGTTTTATCAATTTAGCTATTTTATCGAAAACCCCTTATATTTGTTTAGAATAGACCAAGGAGGCATGTCGTTTCATGGTGGAACACTGGGGGTGATCACCGCAATTGCTATTTTTGCTTACAAGCGTAAAAAATCGTTATTACAAGTCGGTGATTTTGTAGCACCTTTAGTGCCTGTTGGTTTACTGGCTGGGCGTATAGGTAACTTTATTAATGGCGAATTATGGGGGCGTACCACTGATGTTCCGTGGGCAATGGTGTTTCCAACTGGAGGCCCGCTTGCACGCCACCCTTCACAACTTTACGAAGCTTTTTTTGAAGGGCTTGTATTGTTTGTCATATTATTGTGGTTTATTAAGCGTCCACGTCCTGCGGGAAGTGTGTCGGGTTTGTTTTTACTGGGTTACGGCGTATTTAGATTTTGTATTGAATATTTTCGCCAACCAGATGCGCAATTGGGTTTATTTGCCGACTTTATCTCTATGGGGCAAATTCTATCGTTACCAATGATAATTGGCGGGTTAGGCTTACTTATTTGGGCCTATAAACAACCACAATCAAAAACAGCGGCAAAAGCTTAAAAGAAGAAGTTAGATGAAACAATATTTAGAATTATGTCAGCGCATTGTTGACCAAGGACAATGGGTTGAAAATAAGCGTACCGGTACACGTTGTTTAACGGTTATAAACGCTGATTTAGAATACGATGTGGCTAATAATCAGTTCCCTATGATCACCACGCGAAAAAGCTATTACAAAGCAGCTATTGCTGAATTGTTAGGTTATTTAAGAGGCTATGATAGTGCTGAGCAGTTTCGTAATATAGGCTGTAAAACTTGGGATGCCAACGCCAATGAAAATAGTGCTTGGCTCAATAATCCTAATCGTAAAGGTGAGGATGATATGGGGCGCGTTTATGGCGTGCAAGGACGAGGCTGGCAACGCCCTGACGGTACAACACTAGATCAACTGGCAAAGGTCATCAATAATTTAAAAAATGGCATTGATGATCGCGGTGAAATTATTACCTTTTATAATCCAGGTGAGTTTGAGCTTGGCTGCTTGCGCCCATGTATGCATACGCATACCTTTTCATTACTAGGCGACACCCTGTATTTAACCTCGTACCAACGAAGTTGTGATGTACCGCTAGGTCTAAACTTTAATCAAATTCAATGTTTTGTTTTATTGGCACTGGTTGCACAAATTACTGGCCACAAAGCCGGTAAGGCATATCATAAAATCACCAATGCTCATATTTATGAAAACCAGCTCGATTTAATGCGAGATGTGCAGTTAAAGCGTGAGCCATTTGCTTCTCCCCAATTAAAAATCAACCCAGAGATTAAATCACTCGAAGATATAGAAACATGGGTAACACGTGATGACTTTGAGGTGGTTGGTTATCAATGCCATGAAGCGATTCAGTACCCATTTTCAGTTTAAAAAATAAGGAGAGCATAATGAAAGCAGTGATCCCCGTAGCCGGCCTTGGAACACGTATGTTACCGGCTACTAAAGCAATTCCAAAAGAAATGCTGCCCGTTGTAGACCGTCCACTCATTCAATACGTAGTTAGCGAAGCGGTTGCCGCTGGCATTAAAGAGATAGTGCTAGTAACGCATTCGAGTAAAAACTCGATTGAAAACCATTTTGATACCAGCTTTGAATTAGAGGCAACGTTAGAGAAACGTGTAAAGCGGCAATTACTTGCCGAAATACAGTCTATTTGCCCTAAGGACGTGACGATTATTCATGTACGTCAAGGTGAGGCAAAAGGCCTTGGCCATGCTATTAACTGTGCCGCCCCTATTATTGGCAATGAACCTTTTGTGGTTATTTTACCCGACGTTATTATTGATGATGTAGAAAGTGACCTAACAAAAGACAACTTAGCTGAAATGATTACTCGCTTTGAGCAAACTAAACACAGTCAAATTATGGTTGAGCCAGTCCCTAAAGATGACGTAGATAAATTTGGTGTTGTGGATTTAGGTGATGTTGAGTTAAACCAAGGTGAAAGCTCACCTATTCAAAGCATGGTAGAAAAACCACCCGTTGACGAGGCACCTTCAAACCTTGCTGTGGTTGGTCGTTACGTGTTGAGTAAAAATATTTGGCCATTACTGGCTAAAACCCCTCAAGGTGCTGGTGATGAAATTCAGCTAACAGATGCAATAGCCATGCTTATGCAAGATGAAAAAGTAGATGCCTACGCAATGAAAGGCCGAAGCCATGATTGCGGCAGTAAAATTGGTTATTTAAAAGCAACTATTGAATTTGCTCTTCGTCGTGATGAATTCGCCGGTGAGCTTAAAACGTTTATTAACACGTTAATTTAAATAAACTTATCATTATTAGAAGCGCCTATATGGCGCTTTTTTTGATTGTAAAATAGCTTTTTAGTATTTTAAATTATCACTATTTTTGCAGTTATACAGACATATTTAACATTGTGTTGTAATCGCTATGTTAAATCAGGTTGTTTTGTTGTTAACGTGCTTTGTTGATTCAATGGAAAATTGACTTAATTGAGCGGTCTAAACTATTGAAAGAGAAACAATCAATATATGAATGCAGCAAAAAGTATCACCGATATCTGTTAGTCGTATTACTGTTGTTATTAAGTATTGGTTGTACGATATCGCCTGATAAAACATCATTAAATGAACAAGTTAAAGATTCACCTAAATATGTAACCATCACAGCGCTCGAGCTTGCTCAACTAAAAGATGCCGCCTTGCAATGGCAGCAAGCACGCTCTGGCATAAAGCGGCTATTAAAGTTAGAACGTGAGCTCACATATTTAGTTGATCACCTAGATATTATTAACAGTAAAGCAATAGCGTAATCTAATCAGGCTGTTAGCTATCGTTATGCTCGCTTATCAATTAAGACTAATACCTCGGCAAACCTCAGGTATGGCAATAACTACGCAAGCACCTCAGATAAAGTTGAACGACCGAGACAAAGATATAGTAACCGTTATGCTAGCGTGCCTACAAAAATGATTACAGCCCCTTAAAAAAGCTACAGTAAGCACGCTGTTAGTTTGCCTGTGAAAGCAACGAACTCAATTGTGAAGAAAAAAGTATTCCCTCAAACATCGAAGCTAACAAAAGTGACAATGGTTGATACCAACAAAAAAAGTATTTGCATTGCAGGTTACGTCACTCGATTCACAAGAGAGTGTTGCTAAAGAATGGAAGCAAATTAACAAAAAAGCAGCGCCTTTGTTTAAGGACAAAATCACGACAAATATTGAAAAAAGCAAAGGTTAATAACAAAACCCATTATCGATTAAAATTAGGTGAGTATTTTAACTTTAAAAGTGCATCTTCATTATTTCAGGGCGAATTTGTGGCGAATGTAGAAACTATTAATGTAAGTGGGGTTACTTACTACCGTTTAAAGCTTGGGGCTTATCAGGAACAAGCGAATGCCGCTGCTGATTGCGATAAACTAAAACAGCGCCAAATCAACTGCATTGTGAGCCATTACACGCAGCAGCCATTAAAATAAATATGTATCTAGGGTGTTAGGCATAATAATTGCTTTGTAACTATTATGTTTTTAGAGGATGGCAACTATGCGCCTTTTGTTACCCTTACTATTATTAAATTTAGCGGGCTGTAGCTTAACACCCCAGCCAAAGCCGAGTATAAGCACTGATGCGCCTAAAGCGGTCATGGCACCTTATACGCTTAACCAGTACGTAAATAGCTTGAGTGCCCAGCTTAGCCATATTGAAGAGCCTTTTAAAAGCACCGCTTCAATTGCGGTCAGTAGCTTTTATTTAGCAGATGCCCTAGATTCTCATGTTGCTCAAGGGCAAGGGGCAGGGCTTAGCCAGCAAATTCAGGAAAGCTTAATAACTCAATTCACCCAATTAGGTTATAACACGGTTGAATACCGGCTTGAAAACCAACTTAACTTATCAGCGAGTGCAGACTCAGTACTTAGCCGCAATACTGGCAATTTAAAGCAGCGTCAGATTATTGACTTTGTCATCACCGGTACTTTAACCCGTCAAGAGCATGCTTATATTGTTAACGCGCGCATGGTAAATATGCAAACTAATCAAGTTGTATCTGCCGGCAGTACTGAAATTCCCATCAATGTGATGTGGAGCAATGAAAAAATACAGCAGCGCGGTGACTATATTTACCGCAGTGAATATTAATTAGGAGCGCACATGAAACGCCTACTATTAACTTTATGTTTGCCACTAGGCTTTGGTTGTTCACAAATGAAAAACCATAGTGACACACAAATTACCGACGATGCACCTATGTTTTTTGAGCAACGCCCTGTAGCCGCACCTACACAAAGCGACTCGCTGTATCAAAATAAAACAGCAGTAATGAATAAAAACAAACAAGTTAACACGCCAACACGCAAAAATATTAATCACTATGTGCGTGGCATCATGCAAGACATGGCTGAAAATTTACAGTACGTAAATACTAAAACGCCATTGGCGGTATCGAGCTTTGTATTTTTAGACCGTGACTATAACAATGCTGACTTAGTGGGCAATCAAATTGCCGAGAGCTTTATGCATGAGCTACATAATTTTGGTGTACCGGTAATCGATTTTAAAACCACCGATTATATGCGTGTAACCCCTGGTGGCGATTTTGTTTTTAGCCGCGACTATTTAGAGCTTAACCAAGAACAAAACTTTAGTTACGTATTAGCAGGCACGTTAGTAAACCACCAAGGCGGCATATTAGTAAACGCACGTATTGTTGGTTTAGCGAGCAAAGCGGTTGTAGGCTCTGCACAGGGCTTTATTCCGCAATCAGTTGTTGATGCGCTAAATAGCAGTAACAGTGCTGATGGCATTATGCTTAAACAGGCGAGTAAGTGAGGTTTATCATGGCTAACTTAGCTAAGCGCTCAGCTTTAATTAGCATAAGTGCATTATCACTATTACTTTCAGGCTGTAATTTACTTAGTGAATCTAACATGGCTGAATCCGCCAAATCTGAGCCAGAGCAAACAGTGGTAAGTGATCTTGATTTTAACCAAATCATGTCGCAAATGCAGCGCAATGACGAGCAAGAGCAATATGCTGATACAACGCAGTTTAACCCTAACAAGCATCATAAAAGCTTAGTTAACTACGTAGAGCAAATGGCACTTGATTTAACCGACACCATGCAAGTAGTCCCGCAAGATGCAGCGATTGCAGTCACGTCGTTCGTTGATTTAGACGCAAGTTTAACTACAGCAAGCCAGTTAGGTAATCAGTTATCAGAAACTTTTATACATCAGCTACAAAAGTTTGGTTATAGCGCGGTTGATTTTAAAACAGCCAATTTAATTACCGTTAATGAACAAGGCGACTTTGCATTCACCCGAAACACTAGCAAGCTTGCAGGTACGAATATAGCCAGCCATGTTTTATCGGGTACATTAATTTACCGTGCAGATGGGGTTGTTGTTAACGCTCGCGTGATAAATATTGAAAATAAGCGCCTTGCCGCCAGCAGCCGAACATTTATACCGCTTTACGTATTAAATAAAGAAGATATATATTTATCAAGCAATTAACTTAATTTGAGGCTTGATATAAAAAACCAGATACCGTTATAATTTCCAAACACTTAGTACTTAGCACCCAGCGTGGCCTCTTAGTTAAATGGATATAACGGCCCCCTCCTAAGGGGCAGTTACAGGTTCGATTCCTGTAGGGGCTACCAATAGAATCAATGAGTTACGCTCTTTCTTTGTTTCTATATCAACTCTATGTAGTCTATTTGTAGCAATGTCAGCTATGTGCCATTTGCGGATGAAAAGTGAATTTGAAAGCCTGTTGGGTGGCGCCTTCGGCTTAACCAACCTACCTTTTGACTTGGGTCGGATAAGTGGTGAGGCTAAGCCACAACATCCGACAAAAATGTATTACTATGTACGTTGTACGAGTTTTGCTTCCAGATTAGCGGTATACTCATTTACATTTGCAAGCTCATGCTCTAACTGGGTCTTTTTAGAAGTAATTGATTCATTGTTTGAGATATGATTAGTTCCGTCATTACAACCATTTAGCTTCAATTATGTAACCTGAGCAGAAGTGCCATAAGAACTAATTAATGCAGTTAAAGCGCTAATTTCAGTCTGTTGCTCTTGTTCTATTGCTGATTTATTTAATTCAATTTTAAGTTTTTCAATTTCTTCCTTTTGGATGCTTACCGAATAAATAAGCCAGATGACGGCAAACAGTGCAATCACAACACCAGCAGTACCGCTCAAATAACTGTCAAATGCTCCCCAGTCATTGGAATTTTTGGATAATGAATCATTAAAAACGCTCACATATGAAAATATGGCGACGACTAACGTTGTTACTACCACTAATAAAGACAAAAGAGGTTTCCAAAATTTTTTAATCCACATATAAGATTCCAATTATTATATAACAGCTTTGTCTGAGGACACTTTTCCTATTTTAGCGTGAAAACATCCTTATTTTATGAACTTATATTAATAGCAAATGGTATGAGTTACTACCAACTATAAGTACTATACTAACTGCCGCTTATTTAAATATGTGAAAAAGGGAAGAATATCCTTTTATTATTACTAAGACAATTACGACTCGCCTGAATGACTGGTTCACAGCTCAACGAAGCTCTCCATTAAATTTTTCATAATAAAAAAGCGAGCTATCAATTAGCCCGCTTTATAAAATACTTTGCCGAACCCCGAACCCCGAACCCCG
>NZ_PNCN01000111.1:0-11636 GCF_005886135.1 Pseudoalteromonas sp. S4741
GACTGCTGCAAATTTAACCTTAAAAGGTCAACAGACCCTAAACAAAGCCTGTATGGTGTTGTTTTTATCAACAGCTAATAGCGCCGTATAAATATCAGTCCCCTCACAATTTTGAAGGAGTATAAAATGGCAGATTACAGAGCATGGCTTAGTGATTTAACCGATTGGTTAAAAGATGTGAAAGAGCATGAGGTTAAAGCCGCAGTAAAGCGATTTATTGAATCTGAGCAGGCACTTAAAGATTTAGGTGAAGAAAAATATCAGCTTTATCGTAATTACTTAATGCGCGATATCTCTCATCTACAAGAAAATAACAGCTACTATAATTCGCTTGCATGGCAGGAGCTTAAAGAGTCATTGTGGTTTGAACTTTCTCATATTGAAGACAAAACACAGCTTGAATGGCAGTCATTAAGTGAAGATTTTAAGCATAATGGTGTTTATCACGCAGGTGAATGGATAGCCATGGGCACATTAGTATGTAAGAATTGCAACCATAGTTACGATGTTTACCATGCAACGCAAATTATTCCTTGTACGCAGTGTGATGGCATCTATTTTAGCCGCCAGGCTTTACAACCCTAAATATAAGTATTGAGTGGCTGTAGGCCACTCAATATACCCAAATCTAGCAATTAAGCTGGTAAAAAAAGAAGTTAGAATGACGAAAAAACTGCTGCCACTACCTGTATCAAATCTTGCACCGAGTATTTCTTCGAGCCATGTAAGCACTTGCATGAGCAATCCATACCCTGAACAACTTACCTTTATAGGCCAACAACGTGCGCAAAGTGCGTTGGACTTTTCTTTAGGAATGGACCTACCCGGTTATAATGTTTACGTAATGGGAGAGGCGGCACACGGGCGTTTTACCTTAGTAAAAGACAAATTAAAACAACACGCTAAAGAGCGCACAACACCGCATGAATGGTTATATGTTAATAACTACGACGATCACCGTGAGCCTATTGCGTTATTTATGCATGCAGGGCAAAGCAAACAATTAGCCGATGATATTGACTCGTTTATTGATGAAGTACTCGACACCTTTCCTGCTGCATTTGATAACCCAGCCTATCAGCGTAAGAAAAAATCGATAGACCGTGAGTTTAACGATGCTTACGATGGCGCCATTACATCGGTAGAAATAGCCGCGCTTGAGCAAAGTGTGGCACTAATTGAAGAAAAAGGCGTAGTCGGCTTTGCACCGCTGATTGATGGTAAACAACTTACCGATAATGAGTTTTCTGATCTTGAAGATGACTTACGCGAGATGTTTTTTGAGCGTATAGAAAAATTAGAAGATGCCCTCATTGAAGCGCTTATTGAGTTACCGCGCTGGAAGCGTGAATCCAAAGAAAAGCTTCGCAACCTTAAAAAGTCTACCGCTGAGCAAGCGACTAAACCGTTATTAAAAGATTTAGAACATAAATATGCCAGCCATATTGGTGTACTGCGTTATTTAAAAGATATACGTGTAGAAATTATTGATGCCGTGCTCGAATGGCTTGATGATGAAGGTGAAAGCGAAGAAAACAAAGAAGACTTTGATCGTAAAGGCATGCTTACCGACTTTTTTGCGCCTAATATTTTGGTCGAATATAAAGAAGGCGATGCGGCACCGGTTGTTTACGAGCCAAACCCAACGTTTGGTAATATTTTTGGCAAAATTGAATACGCCACATCGCAAGGGTCGTTAATTACCAGCTATCGATCAATTCAACCAGGTGCATTGCACCGCGCGAATGGCGGCTATTTAATTATGGATGCTGAAAAAGTAATGGCTCAACTCCAAGTGTGGGATGGACTAAAACTGTCGTTAAAAACGCATCAAATTAAAAATGACTTACCTTATCAAGACAGTGTAGTTGGCAGTAGCTTTACGCTTCGCCCGCAGTTAATACCGCTTGATGTGAAAATTATTTTGCTTGGTTCACGTGAGCTTTATTACACCATCGGTGAATACGACGAAGAATTTGCCGAGTTATTTAGAGTACTTGCCGATTTTGATTATTACTTACCAAGTAGCGATAAGCTGCAGTATCAGTTTATTACTAAAGTCAGTGATTACTGCGAGCAAACATTAAAGTGCACGTTAAACGAATCAGCAATGGTGCGATTGCTTAAGTTTAGTTATCGCCAAGCTGAGCACCATAATAAACTCTCAGCCCGTTTTGCTGATGTATTAGAGCTGGTGGCTGAGGCTAGTTTTTACGCTAAACAAGACAAGCTAACGGTGATTGATGCACGCCATATTGACGAAGCGATTGAAGGCAAACAATATCGTACGGGGCAAATTAGTGAAAATATGCTCAGCGATATAAAAGAAGGGCACACCTTAATTGCGACCGACGGGCAAGCCGTAGGTAAAGTAAATGGTTTAACTGTACTGCACATTGGTGACACCTCATTTGGCACACCTGCACGTATTACTGCTACCGTTTATGCGGGCGCCGACGGCGTAATTGATGTGGAACGCGAAGCTGAGCTGGGTAAAGCAATTCACTCAAAAGGGGTAATGCTGCTCACTGGTTATTTAGGTAACAAATACGCGCAACACTTTAGCTTAACACTCAGTGCGAATATCGCTATTGAACAAAGTTATGGCTACATAGATGGTGATAGCGCCTCTCTTGCTGAACTTTGTGCGCTAATTTCGGCGATCACCAGTTTACCAATAAGCCAATCTATTGCACTAACCGGCTCTATTAATCAGCATGGTGATGTACAGGCCATTGGTGGTGTAAACGAGAAAATAGAAGGTTTCTTTAAGCTATGTAAAATGCGCGGCTTAACGGGTGAGCAAGGCGTTATTATTCCAAAATCAAACCAAGTTAACTTAGTACTTGATGATGAAATACTCAATGCGGTTGAACTGGGTAAATTTAATATTTTCGCCGTTGAAACCGTTGACCAAGCGCTAAACTTACTAATGGACATTGACGCGGGTGACATGGTTGATGAACACTACCCAGAAGATTCGGTTAATGGCATTGCATTAGCGCGATTAAAAGACATTGCCGATATTGTTAATGGCGATAACAGTGACGAAAAAGACCACGACTCAGAAGATGAAAAAGGGGAGTTATGATCAATATAATTTTACTGATTGTTATTGCAATTTTTTGTGTTTTAATTTTTAAAAACAGTAAAAAAGCTAAGCAGCAAGCAATCGCTAACGCACAAATTGAAAGTGATTATTTAATTGCTAATGCAAAAACTGAAGGTGTAAATGAAACCGCATCTGGCTTGCAATATAAAATAATCCATAAAGGACAGAGCGAAAATACACCTAGCCCAACAAGTATGGTGAAAGTGCATTATCATGGCACTTTAATCGACGGCACTGTATTTGACAGCTCAGTAGAGCGTAAAACTCCGATTAGCTTTGGCTTGCACCAAGTGATAAAAGGCTGGACTGAGGGTCTGCAACTGATGAGCCCGGGCGATAAATTTCAGTTTTATATACCGCACCAGCTTGCCTATGGTGAAAAGCGGGTAGGGAGTATACCTCCTGCGTCATTGCTTATTTTTGAGGTGGAATTACTGGCTATTGAGTCGTAATTTTAAGGTAAAAAATACGTTAAGCCCTGCTTTAATCAAGTAGGGCTTTTTTATTTGCTTTTATCAGTCAATCCTACTCAAGAGTTTAAAATATCAGTCGATACCTAAAATAGTGACAAATTTATTTTAGGGATAAAATAATGAAGATTTCAACCGCCTCAATTCAATATCAAGCATCTAATTATAACAATCAGGCTTTAGTAGAAACAGAGCGGCAACCTACAGGTGACGAATCACAAGAAGAACTTGACTATGTTTTATCAGAGTTTTTAGACGCAAAGGTTCAAAAATACAGCGAAGATAGCGCAACATTTGCTGAGCAATATCAAAATTTAGAAAAGGCATATAAGCAAGTGGTTGCATTACAAGAGCATATAAATAAGCTTAAGCAGAGCACTGTATAACGTAGTTTAACCATAAATAATAGCCAATATGGGCCAGCTGAAGACGACAATCGTTTGACTATGGATGCTGAGCATATCGGGGCTAAAAAATATAAAATCGAGCAACAACAAGAAGGGATAAATAGATTGCAGCCGCAACTTAGTGAGGTGAAGTCTCTATTGAGCTAGTAACCAACGAATTTACTTCTTAAACCTAACCCCAAATCCAATCATACCCAATAACAATATAAACCCCCATACAAACCCATTGCCGTATTGGCTATACACGCTATCCCCTTGTATGAGCTTTATATTGGCTTTAAGTGTGGTAGTTTCAAACTGTGGCATAGTTTGACGTGTTTGGCTTATGGGGTCGTATACACCACTTATGCCGTTGTTGGTAACACGCACTAATGGACGCTGTAGTTCTAGGGCGCGCATGCGGGCAATTTGCATATGCTGGTGGGGGCCGATTGAATCACCAAACCAAGCATCATTACTCACCGTAAATAATATGTCTGAGTCGCTTTTGTAGTTACCACGCACTAAATCAGCAAAGACTATTTCGTAGCAAATAGCGGGCAGTAGATTAAAGCCATTCGCGCGTAAGTTATTTTGCACTTTATCACCGCGAGAGAACGATGACATAGGCAAATCAAATAACGGAGCTATGGGGCGCAGTATGTCTTCAAAGGGAACAAACTCTCCAATAGGCAATAACTGATGCTTTTGATAGCGGTTACTGTCTAAGTAACGGTAGTGGCCATGTTCATCATTTTGCTCTTTGTTACCGACCACAATCAGCGTATTGAAAATGGTTTTTGTATCGCGTTGGTAATCGACAATACCCGTTACTAGCGCGGTTTTATTAAATGAGGCGGCACTGTCTAAGCCTGCTAAATATGAATCGGCGAGGGCTTCTATTTCAGGCACTGCAGCTTCAGGCCACACAATTAAATCAGCATCCCAGTGACGGCGCGTCATATCTTGATACTTACTCATGGTGGTCCAAAACTCACTGGGGTCAAAGCGCAAGTGTTGTTTTATATTACCTTGTACAAGCAGCACAGAAAGGTCTTTATTGGAGTAATGGGGTGCCTTTGTAAAATGTGCACCTGCAAAAGCTAAAACAACCACAGCAGCGGTAACAACAGGCATTTTAAATTGTTTTTGCGTTAAGCTGTACAATGCAAAACCAATGGCAATACATAATAGCGTGAGTCCAAATTCACCAATAAAAGGAGCAAGGGCATTCAGTGGGCTATCTGTTTGTGTATAGCCAAAGCTTAACCAAGGAAAACCGGTTAATAGCTTGGCTCGCAAATATTCACTAATCGCAAAACAAGGGAGTAGTAGCGCTGCAAAACTTATAGAGCCGTTTGAAAAACGAGTGGTTGCCCATAGTGCCAACGCAGGAAATAATGAAAGGTAGCTGCACAGTAATACCATTAACGAAATGGAAGCGATAAGTGGCATACCACCAAAGGTGGCGATAGAAACATGTACCCAACTTATACCTGCACCAAACCAGCCCAGGCCAAATATAAAGCCATATTTAGCCGCGGTTTTAGCGTGTTTTTTTCCAGTGAGGTTTGCAGGGATACAATAAAATAATGCGACCAAGCTAAAAAATACAATTGGCCAAATACCAAAAGGCGCGTAGCTAAAAGTCAAAACAAGGCCCGCAACCAGTGCGAGCCATGCTTTTTTATCTTTTGCTAGTAGGGTGAGGCTAGTTAGCAGTTTCTTCACTGTCGTTATCATCAGCCTTAGGAATGGTGACTTGCAGTTGTAATATACGACGGTTATCAGAATTAGTTACTTTAAACTGAAACCCGTCTATATCAATAGTTTCGCCACGACTCGGCATATGGCCAAAGGCATGTAATACGATACCACCAATAGTATCGGCGTCTTGCGAGCTGTAACCTGATTTAAAATGCTCATTAAAGTCATCTACAGGGGTCAGTGCCTGCACAACGTAAACATGTTTAGCTAGTTGACGAATATCTTGTTGTTCTTCTTCTTCATCGTGCTCATCTTCGATTTCACCAACAATGATCTCAAGAATATCTTCAATAGTGACCAAACCAGATACGCCGCCGTATTCGTCTATCACGATTGCCATATGGTAGCGTTGCTGACGAAACTCGTTAAGCAGAGTATCAACCCGTTTACTTTCAGGCACCACCATAGCAGGACGTAAATAGTCACGTAGCGATGGTAAATGCTCATCTTTGTTTAAAATGAGAGGTAATAAGTCTTTTGCGAGTAAAATCCCTTCTACATGGTCTTTATCTTCACACACAACCGGAAAACGAGAGTGGGTAGAGTCAACCATCATAGGTATATGCTCTTCAAGCGGGCTATCAATTTCCAAGGTGACCATTTGTGAGCGCGGTATCATAATATCTCGCACTTTAAGCTCAGACACACCAAGCACACCTTCAATCATTTCTTTGGTTTCAGGATCGATTACATCCCGCTCTTGGGCATCGGCAATCACCTCAACCAGTTCTTCTCTATTCTGGGGTTCCCCTTGCAACATGTGGGTTATACGGCCCAGCCAAGTCCTGCCAGAAGAACCCTGGCTAGATTGCGAGTTATCGTCGCTCATTACGTCTAATTGCTCCGTTTATTTAAATATCGTCCCGGTATGGGTCTGCTATGTTTAGTTCAGCAAGTAATTGCTTTTCTATACTTTCCATCTCTAACGCATCTTCACTCTTTATATGGTCAAATCCAAGTAAATGCAAGCATCCATGAATAACCATATGGGCAAAGTGGTCATGAAATGACTTTTCTTGCTCTTGGGCCTCAGCCAAAACGATGGCTGGACAAATAATTAAGTCACCCACAAGTGGGATATCAATACCCGGTGGCGCTTCAAATTCAAACGATAATACGTTGGTAGGCTTATTTTTACCGCGGTAGTCATTATTGAGCTGTTGTGACTGTGCTTCATCGCTAATGACAATGGTCAGCTCAGACTCATCGCGGTATTGGCTAAGTACTTTATCGGCCCACATTGCAAACTGCTCAAGGCTGGGTAAGTTGTCAAACTCACACGCTATTTGTAAATCAAGTTCTGTTTTCACTGTATTACTCTTTAGTCGCAGGTTGCTCATGAGAGGCAAGCGCTTCTTTAGCTTGTTGTTTTTCTAATCGCTTAAGGCGCTCACGTTCGTCGTTGCGCTCATAGGCTTCAACGATACGTGCTACCACAGGGTGGCGTACTACATCATGCGATTTAAAAAAGTTAAAGCTAATTTCATCAACGCCATCTAACACATCAATAGCATGACGAAGGCCAGAGCGCGCTCCCCGAGGTAAATCAACTTGGGTTATGTCGCCGGTGATCACCGCTTTAGAATTAAAGCCAATACGGGTTAAGAACATTTTCATTTGCTCTGTGGTGGTATTTTGGCTTTCATCTAAAATAATAAACGCATCATTAAGTGTGCGTCCGCGCATATAAGCCAGTGGAGCAATTTCGATGATGTTTTTTTCAATCAGCTTTTCAACACGTTCAAAGCCAAGCATTTCAAATAAGGCATCGTAAAGTGGGCGTAAGTAAGGGTCTATTTTTTGGCTTAAATCACCGGGTAAAAAGCCAAGTTTTTCACCCGCTTCAACCGCAGGGCGAGTGAGCAATATACGACGTATTTCTTGGCGCTCTAGTGCATCAACTGCCGCCGCAACGGCAAGATAGGTTTTACCTGTACCCGCAGGGCCAATACCAAAGGTAATGTCGTGGTGCAAAATATTAGCAACATATGAGCCTTGGTTATCGTTACGCGGTTTAATCACGCCACGACGGGTTTTAATCATCATTTCTTTGCCGTAGGCGCTACTTGAGGTGTCTTGCTCAAGCGCTTTAGACTCAGTGATGGCTAAATGGACGTTGTCAGGCTCAATTTCGCCAATTTCCCCACGTACAGGCTGAGTATCAATATAAAGGTTTTTTAAGATCTCTACCGCGCCGGCGCTACTGTGTAGTTTACCGGTTACTTTAAAAAAGTTATCACGATGAATAATTTCAACACCTAGACGGCGTTCAATTTGTTTGATGTTTTCGTCAAACGGGCCACATAATGAAGAAAGGCGTTTGTTGTCGGCAGGTTCTAAATAAATCTCTAATGTTTTTAACTGATTACTCAAAATTACTTCCTATTACAGTGCGCCAGCGTTAACTGACGCAATGAATTTTTGCAACTAAGGTACGAAAGTAGCAACGCCAATTTCGTTAGCTGTCTCGGTTTTTTGCTCGCTCGCTGCTTTGGTTAAAATAGCAGAAGGGGCAATTTCGCGGCGTAAGTTCATTTCTGATTCTGTACGAATTAAATCGCCACGTAAAGAGTTTGGTAGTGCCTCGGTAATACGTACATCAACAAACTGACCGATCACTGTGTGTGGGCCAACAAAGTTAACTACACGGTTGTTTTCAGTTCGGCCACGTAGTTCCATCGGGTTCTTCTTAGAAGGACCTTCAACTAATATACGTTGTTCGGTATCAAACATTTGGCGGCTAATTTGCTGTGCCATTTGTGTAATACGGTTTTGTAATAAGTACAGGCGCTCTTTTTTCTCTTGCTCGGTTACGTCATCTGGCAAATCGGCCGCTGGCGTACCTGGGCGTGCACTGTAAATAAAGCTAAAGCTCATATCAAAACCAATATCGTTGATAAGGTTCATGGTCGCTTCAAAATCGGCCTTGCTTTCACCTGGGAAACCTATGATGAAATCTGACGACATGCTTAAGTTAGGGCGAATTTTACGTAGCTTACGAATAGTTGATTTGTACTCAAGTGCAGTATGGCCGCGTTTCATTAAGTTTAAAACACGATCTGAGCCACTTTGTACTGGAAGGTGTAAGTGATCAACCAGCTCAGGCACATCGGCATAAGCGTCAATAATGTCAGGCGTAAACTCAACGGGGTGTGAAGTGGTGTAACGAATACGGTCAATCCCGTCAATTGCGGCTACTAAACGGATAAGGTCTGAGAAATAGCAAATTTCACCATCGTGTGTATCACCACGGTACGCATTTACGTTTTGACCTAGTAAGTTAACTTCACGTACGCCTTGCTCGGCTAACTGTGCAACCTCTAATAACACGTCATCAACAGGGCGACTTACTTCTTCACCACGCGTGTAAGGTACAACACAGAAAGTACAGTATTTAGAACACCCTTCCATAATTGATACAAACGCAGTAGGACCTTCCGCTTTTGGCTCAGGAAGACGGTCAAATTTTTCAATCTCTGGGAATGAAATATCAACCACTGATGACCCTTTGTTACCTTGCACTTGTTTGATCATTTCAGGTAAACGGTGCAATGTTTGTGGGCCAAAAATAACATCGACAAACGGCGCGCGTTGACGAATTGAATCGCCTTCTTGCGATGCTACACAGCCGCCAACACCAATAATCAGGTCTGGTTTGTCATCTTTTAATAACTTCCAACGACCTAGTTGGTGAAATACTTTTTCTTGCGCTTTTTCACGAATTGAACAGGTGTTAAGTAATATAACATCAGCATCAGCAGCTTCTTCAGTTAGCTGATAGCCGTTGGTCGCATCTAGAAGATCAGCCATTTTCTGAGAGTCGTATTCGTTCATCTGACAACCCCAGGTTTTAATATGCAGCTTTTTGCTCATTGAAATATAGCCTCGTGTTCAATTCGATAGTGGCACAAACATGTGCTAGAAACAGGTATAAGTGGCGCAATTATTAAATTTTGCTCGACTTAAAGGACGCGTATTTTAGCTGGATACACGCTCAAAACCAAGTATAGATTTCATGTTTGTGATCTGAAATCAATATAGTATGGGTTTAATAAGAGAATTAAGCGAAGCGCTCACACAAAGCAAACTAATTACGATACAATCAAAGTAGAGTTAAGTCAGAAGTAAAATGATGAAAAACATGGCTAAAAGTAATGTAATTGTAGTAGGGGGCGGCATGGTTGGTGCCGCTATAGCTATTAAATTAGCGCAACAAGGCAAAGCAGTACGTGTTATTGAAAAACACCCAATAGATGCATCACTAGTGCTTAGCAGTGATGCAGTTGATATACGAGTATCAGCTATTAACCGCTTTTCGGAAAAACTGCTTGATCAGCTCGGTGCTATGCCATTGCTGCGCGAAAATAGACTCGCTCCCTATGAGCAATTAGAAGCTTTTGAGCGTGGTAACGATCATTTATTATTTGATTGCCATGCCATCAATACCACGCATTTAGGTCATTTAATCGAGAATAAGTTAATTCAAGCAAGCTTATGGCAGCAATTTGGGCAGCATAATATTGAAATGATTAATCCTTCATCGGCTTTAACTGCAATAGAGCAAAACCCCGATAGCATTACCTTACACTATAACGAACAAAGCTATACTGCTGATTTAGTGATTGCAGCCGATGGTGGGCAATCACAATTACGTAGCAAAGCCAATATTGGTATAACTGGGTGGCAATATCAGCAGCATTGTATGGGCGTGCTAATAAAGCTCGATGCACCGCAACAAGTTAAAACATGGCAGCAGTTTACACCTACAGGGCCCGTTGCGTTTTTACCTATGCAAGCACCTTATGCAAATTTAATTTGGTATGACGATGCAAATACCCTCAAAGCATTTAAAGCCCTACAACCTAGCGCATTAAAAGCTCATATTATTGAAAAGTTTCCAAAGCTCGCTGGTGATTTTGAAGTACAAAGCCATGCTATATTTCCTCTAGCAAGGCAGCATGCCAATAATTATTCACAAGGGCGACTCGTTTTAGTGGGTGATGCGGCGCACACCATTAATCCTCTGGCAGGACAGGGCGTTAATTTAGGCTTTCAAGATGTGGCTGCCTTAGCTGAAGTGTTGCGTACAGCTGATGATGTAGGTTGCCCGCTAATGCTTAAAGAGTACGAACGTAGTCGTCGTAACGCTAATTTATTAATGATGAGTATGATGGATGCTTGCTACTTTGGTTTCTCAAACCAAATAGCCCCATTAAAATGGGCGCGCAGCACATTTTTAAAGTTAGCTAATAATACAGGGCCGGTAAAAAACTGGGTATTAAAATACGCAATAAGTGGTGAGCTTAGTTAGTTGGTGAAAAGGCTCAAATTTGGGTCTTTTTTTATATCTGAAAAAATGTGGTATTGGATTATAAAAGTAAAAATATTAGTGGTTTTGAAGCTAGTGTGGGGGCAATCAAAGAAACATGCAAATTGGCTGGGATACCAGGATTTGAACCTGGGAATGCCAGGATCAAAACCTGGTGCCTTACCGCTTGGCGATATCCCAACTCTAAATTTGGATAAGTTTTAGTTCTAATTAAGAACATGGTGCGGAAGGAGAGACTTGAACTCTCACATCCTAAGATACTGGAACCTAAATCCAGCGCGTCTACCAATTCCGCCACTCCCGCAGTTCTTATTCTTATACAACATTCTTTGGTAGAAGAAGTTGGCTGGGATACCAGGATTTGAACCTGGGAATGCCAGGATCAAAACCTGGTGCCTTACCGCTTGGCGATATCCCAACTAAGAAATTGCTGATAATTTTAATTCTTATCAAGAATATGGTGCGGAAGGAGAGACTTGAACTCTCACATCCTAAGATACTGGAACCTAAATCCAGCGCGTCTACCAATTCCGCCACTCCCGCATCGAGTATACAGGTCATACTGTTTTAGA
>NZ_PNCN01000112.1:0-10581 GCF_005886135.1 Pseudoalteromonas sp. S4741
AAATAGCCACTATGCAGAACCATTCGGGCAGCGCCTGTTTGGCATTGATGCTGCGTTATCGCCTATTTATGGGGAATAACCACACCACAAAGGCTCTGCCTTGCCCAAATACCAAACAGACTGCTGCAAATTCAACCTTGAAAGGTTAACAGACCCTAATAACATAAAAGACAAACATGACTAAAAAAACAGTAAAGCCGCAAGGTGAGCGTACAGTTATGGGATTTGACTTTGGTACCAAGAGTATTGGTATAGCTATTGGTCAGGAGCTCACAGGCAGCGCTACCAGCTTAAAAGCGGTGAAAGCCCAAGATGGCATTCCTAATTGGGATGACATTGCAGTGCAAGTAAAAGAGTGGCAACCCGATTTAATGGTTGTCGGGTTACCGCTAAACATGGATGGCACCTCGCAAGAGGTTACCTTTAAAGCTAAAAAGTTTGCTAATCGTTTGCACAACCATTACGGTATTGCGGTTCATACCCAAGATGAGCGCTTAACGACTGCAGATGCAAAGGCACGGTTGTTTGAACGTGGTGGCTATAAAAATTTAGGTAAAGGTAACGTAGATAATATGTCTGCGGTAATCATTCTAGAGAGTTTTTTTGAAGCCAGTTATGGTGAATAAAGCACTTAACCCACATAAAAAAAGCGCCTAAGGCGCTTTTTTTGTATCTAGGTCATATGCCTTTGTCATCAAGGCCATCAATGGTCACACCTTGCAAAAAGCCTGCGCCTTGCTGCTCGTTATTACGTAGTTTAATCATCAAGCGTAAGTCATTTGGCGAATCCGCATGATGCAACGCATCGGCATAATTAATACGTTGCTGCCTGTAAAGCTCAAACAGCGCTTGGTCAAAGGTTTGCATGCCCATCTCTGTTGATTTTGCCATGGTTTCTTTAATGCCACCAATATTACCGTTTTTAATTAGCTCACTGACCATTGGCGTATTAAGTAATACCTCAATGGCAGCAACACGCCCTTCCCCATCAGAGGTCGGAATAAGTTGCTGAGCAATGATAGCGCGTAAATTTAATGCTAAGTCATATTTAAGCTTATCGTGCTTTTCTTTTGGTACCAAATGCATAATGCGGTCAATCGCTTGGTTAGCATTATTAGCATGCAGGGTGGCAACACATAAATGACCCGTTTCTGCAAAGCTCAACGCATATTCCATGGTTTCTTGCGAACGAATTTCACCAATTAAAATAACATCAGGCGCTTGGCGCAAAGAGCTTTTAAGTGCTGATTCAAAGCTTTCAGTATCTAAACCCACTTCACGTTGGGTAATAATACTTTTTTGATGCTCATGCACAAATTCAATCGGATCTTCTATGGTTAAAATATGTCCACGTTGATTGCGATTTCTATACCCAATAAGTGCCGCCAAAGACGTTGATTTACCGGTTCCCGTACCACCCACAAATAACACGAGTCCGCGCTTTGACATAATCACATCGGTCAATGCAGAAGGTAATCCAAGCTCTTTAACGTCAGGAATTTTAGTGACGATTCGGCGAATAACCATGCCCGCTCTGTCGCGTTGCCAAAAAGCCGAAATACGAAAGCGCCCTTCGCTAGTTGCAACCGCAAAGTTACATTCTTTAGTGTTATGAAACTCTGCTTTTTGTTTTTCACTCATCGCTGATTCGACTAATTCCAGCGCTTGCTCATCTGTTAATTTATCGTCATTAAGAGGAGTTAACTCGCCGTTAATTTTAGCGCTAATAGGAAGTTGGCTCGATACAAATAAATCAGAGCCTTTTTTGTCGACCATTATTTGTAAAAAGTGATTTAAAGATAAAGTCATAATAATTCCTTAAGCGCTAAACTGTGTCTTATCTTGCGCTTTTGTATATGCCGCTGAATGAGTGATAATGCCACGGTTAACTAGGCTTGTTAAACATTGATCCATGGTTTGCATGCCTTGCGACGCACCGGTTTGAATTGATGAATACATTTGTGCAATTTTATCTTCACGGATTAAGTTACGAATAGCAGGCGTTGCCAACATAATTTCGTGTGCAGCCACTCGCCCTCCCCCTACTTTTTTTATCAGTGTTTGCGAAATAACTGCACGTAATGACTCAGAGAGCATAGAGCGGATCATATCTTTTTCTTCGCCAGGGAATACATCAATAATACGGTCAATGGTTTTAGGTGCAGAAGTCGTATGCAAAGTACCAAACACCAAGTGACCCGTTTCCGCAGCGGTCATAGCAAGGCGAATAGTTTCTAAGTCTCGTAGCTCACCAACCAAAATAACATCAGGGTCTTCACGAAGTGCGCTGCGTAGTGCATTAGAAAAGCTATGTGTATCACGATGAACTTCCCGCTGATTAATTAAGCTGAGTTTATTATCATGAACAAATTCGATAGGATCTTCAATAGTCAGCACATGATGATGCTTAGTTTGGTTAATGTAATCGACCATCGCCGCAAGCGTGGTCGACTTACCTGAACCTGTAGGGCCTGTGACTAACACTAGGCCTCGTGGGTTATCTGAAATTTGTTTAAATATTTCAGGTGCGCCTAAATCTTCAAGAGTGAGTACGTCACTCGGGATAGTACGAAACACAGCAGCAGGGCCACGATTAGAGTTAAAGGCATTTACACGAAAACGTGCTAAATTAGGGACTTCAAAAGAAAAATCCACTTCGAGATTTTGCTCATAGTCCTTACGCTGGTTATCGTTCATAATGTCATAAACCAGACTGCTGACTTCTTTATCTCCAAGTGCTGGTATATTAATACGTCGCACATCGCCATCAACACGTATCATAGGTGATACCCCTGATGATAAGTGCAAATCTGATGCTTTATGTTGCACACTAAATGCCAATAATTCGGTGATATCCATTTATGACTCCACAACTAACTGATAAATATATGGTTACAATAGCAGAACGACTCACATCCGCCTACGCTAGAATTGCAGAGGCAGCGCACAAAGCACAACGTAATAGTAACGATATTACGTTACTTGCAGTATCTAAAACCAAACCCGCTACCGATATTATGGCAGCTTATGATCAAGGGCAACGTCAATTTGGTGAATCTTATGTTCAAGAGGCTGTAGATAAAATAGCGCAACTAAACACATTTAGCGATATTGTTTGGCATTTCATTGGCCCTATTCAGTCAAATAAAAGTGCTTTAGTCGCTGCCAATTTTGCTTGGGTGCAAAGTGTAGACAGACTTAAAATAGCCAAGCGATTAAACAGTCAACGTCCTGAGACAATGCCGCCACTGAATGTACTTATTCAAGTGAATATTAGCGAAGAAGAAGCAAAGTCTGGTTGTCACCCCAATGAAATCACTGAGCTGGCGCAATATATAGACCAATGTGCCCATTTACAGTTGCGCGGACTGATGGCTATTCCCGCTAAAAGTGACGATGCAAACACGCAAATTCAATATTTTGAGCAATTACAAACTTGCTTTGATAAACTACAGACCCAATATCCTCATATAGATACGTTGTCGATGGGGATGAGTAACGATGTAGAAGCTGCCATAGCGGCAGGTTCAACCATGGTGAGGATCGGCACAGATATTTTTGGAACACGAACTTAAAAGGTGATAACAGACATATGTCAGATAAAAAAATCGCATTTATAGGCACAGGTAATATGAGCTACGCCATCATTGGTGGCATGGTAAAAAACGGCTTTAACGCAAATAATATTATTGCGACTAACCGCAACCAAGAAAAACTAGCTAAGGTAGCTGCCGATTTCAAAGTGCAAACCACCAGTGACAATAACGAAGCTATGCGCGATGCCGATGTCATTGTTTTGTCTGTTAAACCACAAATGATGGGCGATTTATGTCAATCATTTCAAGATTCAGGTGTCGACTTTAGCGATAAATTATTTATCTCAGTCGCGGCAGGGTTAACCGTTAAGCGCTTACGTGAAATGCTTGGTCAAGATATAAAAATGGTACGTTGTATGCCAAATACGCCATCATTACTTGGCCGTGGTGTATCTGGCTTATATGGTGCAGGTGAAACCCAAAGCGAGCATGAGTTTGTACAGCAAGTATTTGAATGTACCGGTATTGTTGTATGGGTAGAGCAAGAATCACAAATTAACGATGTGATAGCTGTTACCGGCTCTTCACCGGCTTACTTTTTCTTATTTATGGAAGCCATTGAAGAAAAAGCCAAAGCGCTTGGGTTTAGTGATGAAGACGCACGCCGCTTAGTGCAGCAAACCGCCCTTGGCGCAGCTGAAATGGCACTTAGCCAAACTGATATTAGCATTTCACAATTACGTTCAAATGTGACATCAAAAGGCGGTACCACGCATGCAGCTGTTGAGCATTTAAAAGCACAAGGTTTAACTAAAACCGTAGGCGATGCAATGGATGCGTGTATTGCGCGTGCAGTGCAAATGGAACAAGAACTTTAAAACCATTTTTTATTGAAGGTTATACTATGAATGCCATGCAATTTTTAATTAGCACCTTGTTTGATCTATTTTTAATGGTGGTACTACTGCGTTTTTGGCTACAGTGGGCAAAAGCCGACTTTTACAATCCGATGAGCCAATTTGTGGTGAAAGCCACTTCGTTTGCAGTTAACCCGCTGCGAAAAATCGTTCCGGGGCTAGGCGGGCTTGATTTAGCCTCTTTGTTGCTGGCATTTATAGTGGCTGCGGCAAAAATAAGTACCCTAATGTGGCTTATTTATAGCTCTTGGGCTATTCAACCTGTGCTTATACAGGCGCTAATAACTGTTTTAAAAGAAGGTTTAAATTTAGTCTTTTGGGTGTTAATCATCCGCGCTATTTTAAGCTGGGTAAGCCAAGGCTATAACCCAATTGAAGCGGTATTCCATCAGCTTACTGAGCCAATGTTAAAGCCTATCCGTAAAGTTTTACCGCCACTAGGAGGCTTAGATTTATCGGTACTGGTACTAATCATCGGCATTCAGTTTTTACAAATGCTGCTAATGGACCTTTTAGCTTAAGCATAACGTAATATAAAAGAGGCCTAGTGCCTCTTTTTACATACTCAGGAGTTAACTATGCAACGTTTAATAAAGTTTTGTTTTATTGCTTGTCTCGCTTTAGCATTTAATGCGCACAGCGCACAAGAACAAGGCGCTCAATATAAAGAACTAGGCCCTTGGCAAGTTCATTATATAGCCTTTCCATCAACGTTTATTCAGCCACAAATAGCCAAAACGTACGGCCTAGAACGCAGTGGCTATAAAGGCATTGTTAATATTTCTATCTTAAAAAATGATGCCAATAAAACAGCGCAAAAAGCGACATTACAAGGCACCGCTAAAAACTTATTAGGTAACAAGCAAACCCTTAACTTTAAAGAAGTGGTTGAAGGCGATTCTGTTTATTACCTAGCACAAGTAGATTACACCAACGAAGAGATTTTACGTTTTGAAATTGAAATCCAACAAGGTAACCAGTTCCAAACATTAAAATTTCAGCAAAAATTTTACGTAGATTAAATATGACCAACACCTTAGTACTTGCAACCGGCAATCCCGGCAAAGTAAATGAGCTGGCTAACATGCTCAGCTCGCTTAACATTAATGTAGTACCACAAAGCGACTTTAATGTCAGTGACGTGGCCGAAACAGGCACCACGTTTGTAGAAAACGCGATAATTAAAGCGCGTCATGCAGCTAAAATAACTGGATTACCGGCTATTGCTGATGATTCGGGATTAGAAGTTGATAGCTTAAATGGCGCACCCGGTGTTTACTCTGCTCGCTTTGCAGGTAAAGGCGCAAGTGATCAAGATAATATCGATAAATTACTGGCTGATTTAGGCGATAACCCTAACCGACGCGCTCGTTTTTGGTGTGTGTTAGTACTGATGCGTCACGCCGACGACCCTACCCCACTTATTTGCAGTGCTAGCTGGGAGGGCGAAATTACCCTTAGCCAACACGGTGAAGGTGGCTTTGGCTACGATCCTATCTTTTTTGTGCCATCAGAAAATTGTACCAGTGCAGAGCTTACAAAAGCGCAAAAAAATGCCCTAAGTCATCGTGGGCAAGCACTTAAAATGTTACTGCAAGAGCTACAACACAAAGGCGGCCTGTGAACCTTCCTCCACTGAGTTTATATGTGCATGTGCCATGGTGCGTGCAAAAATGCCCTTATTGCGATTTTAATAGCCACGGGCAAAAAGGTGACATCCCTGAAGCTGAGTATGTACAGCATTTAATCGACGATTTAAAAGCTGATTTACACTTAGTACAAGGGCGTAAGATTCACAGTATTTTTATTGGCGGCGGCACACCAAGTTTATTAACCGGCGCGGCATACACCCGTTTACTCAAGGAAGTAGATAGCCTAATTGGCTTAAGCGATAACTGTGAAATTACCCTTGAAGCAAATCCCGGCACAGTCGAAACTGGCCGTTTCAAAGATTATGTAAAAGCAGGCATTAACCGTATCTCTATCGGTGTGCAAAGCATGCAGAACGATAAGTTAAAAGCTCTAGGTCGAATTCATGGTGCCGATGAAGCCAGTTATGCAGCACAACAAGCCAATGAAGCGGGGTTAAATAGCTTTAATCTTGATTTAATGCATGGCTTACCAGGGCAGTCTCTTGATGATGCACTGAGTGATTTAAAACAAATTATTGCGTTCAATCCACCGCATATTTCTTGGTATCAGCTCACGATTGAGCCCAATACGCAATTTGCTTCAAAACCGCCGACTTTGCCACAAGATGAAACCTTATGGGATATTCAAGAGCAAGGCCAAGCATTATTAGCACAAGCTGGCTATCAGCAATATGAAATATCAGGGTATGCAAAACCTGGCTATCAATGCCAACATAACTTGAATTATTGGCGGTTTGGCGATTATCTTGGCATTGGCTGCGGCGCTCATGGTAAGGTCACTGATGCGAAAACGGGGGTGATAACACGCACTGAAAAGGTAAAACACCCTCGGGGCTACATGGATATTATTAAACCCTACCTGTACAAAAGCTGGCAAGTAGAGCAAGACGACTTAGCGTTTGAATTTTTTATGAATCGCTTTCGTTTAATAGAGCCATGCCCTATAAATGATTTTAATGCGCTGACGCAGCAACCACTGCAAAGCCAACAGCATGCACTAGATAAAGCCATTAATGCCGGTTTACTAACAAAAACAGACAGCCACTGGCACGTTACACTCCAAGGCCAACGTTTTTTAAATGATCTACTTGCGTTATTTGTTTAGTGACAATAATAGGTTTCTAACAACAAAAGGGAAACGAATGCGTAAACTTACTTTAATTGCTGCCACCATCAGCGTGGCACTGCTTGCCGGTTGCCAACAAGCAACACAACAATCAACGTCTGCACCGGCGGTTCAAGCTCAACCTGTTCAAAGTGAAATTGATAAAGCGAATGCTTTTTTTGAAGACACTTTTAATCGTGATGTAATGAGTAGCCCAGTTTATCAAACCTATATGGGCATCAAAAAAGATTACGATAAATGGGATGACAACAGCGAAGAAAAAGCGCTAAAAGACTTGGCACAAACTAAAGCCGATTTAGTCACGCTCAACAACATTGACCGTGCGCAATTAGATGCAGCGACTCAAGTAAGTTATGATTTAAAAAAACAAGATTTAGAAGCCAGCATTGCTGATTTCAAATGGCGTTACCATAACTACCCAGTAAACCAAATGTTTGGTACACATTCTATGGTGCCGGCTTTTTTAATTAACCAGCATCAAATTAGCAACGTAAAAGAAGCCAACGATTACATTGCCCGTTTAAACGGGGTACCGGGTGTATTAGATCAACTGATTACCGACTTAGAAATTCGCGCCGATAAAAACATCATCGCCCCTAAATTTGTATTTCCACACGTGATTGATTCAAGCAAAAACATCATTAAAGGTGCGCCGTTTGAACAAGGTGAAGATTCAACTCTTTTGGCTGACTTTAAACGTAAAGTAAATGCATTAGAAATCGACCAAGCTGAAAAAGATGCACTTATTAGTAAAGCGAATGATGCATTAAAATCGGCAGTTAAACCTGCTTACTCTAAGTTAATCAACTACATTGCACAGTTAGAAAAACGTGCTGATGACCGTGACGGTGCTTGGAAATTCCCTGATGGCGAAGTGTTTTACAATAACGCACTGAAACGCACCACCACGACAGACCTTACAGCAAAAGAGATTCACGCCATTGGCCTTGCTGAAGTATCACGTATTCATGATGAAATGCGTGCCATTAAAGATAAAGTCGGCTTTGAGGGCGACTTAAACGCCTTTATGCAGTTTATGAAAACCGACAAGCAATTTTATTTAGCTAACACTGAAGCTGGTAAAGCGCAGTACCTAAGCGAAGCTAAAGGCTTAATTGATAACATGAAAACACGCTTAGATGAGCTGTTTATTGTAAAACCAAAAGCCGACATGATTGTAAAACGTGTTGAAGCATTCCGTGAAAAAGCGGCAGGTAAAGCGTTTTATCAACAACCTGCGCCAGATGGTTCTCGCCCAGGTATTTACTACGCCAACCTATACGACATGGAAGCAATGCCTACATACCAAATGGAAGCCTTGGCTTATCATGAGGGGATTCCGGGTCACCATATGCAAATTGCCATTTCACAAGAACTTGAAGGTGTACCTAAGTTCCGTAAATTTGGTGGTTACACAGCCTACATTGAAGGCTGGGGGTTATACTCAGAATTACTACCAAAAGAAATGGGCCTTTACGAAGATCCATATTCAGACTTTGGTCGCTTAGCCATGGAATTATGGCGTGCATGTCGTTTAGTGGTTGATACCGGTATTCACGCAATGAAGTGGACTCGTCAAGAAGGTATTGATTACTACGTTAACAACACTCCTAACGCGACTTCTGACGGTGTGAAAATGGTTGAGCGTCACATTGTAATGCCATCTCAAGCAACGGCTTACAAAGTAGGTATGCTGAAAATTTTAGAACTACGTGAAGATGCTAAAATGCAACTTGGCGATAAGTTTGATATCCGCCAGTTCCACGATGTAGTGCTTAAAAATGGCCCTGTACCATTAAACGTACTAGAAAACTTCGTTAATGAGTGGATTGCCAGCAAACAAGCTTAATTTTTAAGTATTTACTTAAAGGTATAAAAGGTCGCAATTGCGGCCTTTTGTTTTATAAAGCAAAAAATTAAGCTAGGATAAAGTTGGAACTCAAGGAGAACAGAATGGATCTAAGCATACAGCTACTCAATGCGCGTATTAAACAACAGCTGATGAGCTAGATAACGATTTTAAAAAGCTCACTGAGGCACAGCAAGTAATACAGCTTAATTACCTGTTTGAAAGTGCGCTACGCATGAGTATTAAATACGATTTTATGCAAAACATCGCCGTGCGTATTTTAACCACTAATACGCCACCAGCGCCGTTTATTGAAAAACTAACCAGTTTAGATGCGCTGAGTTTTTTTACGCCTGCACTTAAATTAAATAAGGGATTTATTAGTACAGACGACTCTGGCAATAACGCCCTGCATAATGTATTTAAGCAAGCAATGCCCACACAACTGCCTTTTAACTATGTTCGCTCGTTAATGTTATTTGAATCTAACGAAGAGTTACTGCATGCATTAGCACATACAAATAAGCAAGGGCTCACTCCGGTTGCCAGTTATATTGCCTATGCACATAAGCCAAATATTCCGGTAAAACATGAATTTTCGGCCTTGCTGGCATTAATGGAAATAGAGCAAAAACAAAATCCTGCAGCAAAATTACAAATACTTGAGGCATTAAAAAATAATCCCCCAAGCGAGATAACCTTGCTACTGAGCGCCGCTTATTTACAGCGCTCTACTGAACAAGTGGCGGCTCTAATCTGATA
The DNA here is from genome assembly GCF_005886135.1 of Pseudoalteromonas sp. S4741. Classification (NCBI taxonomy): domain Bacteria; kingdom Pseudomonadati; phylum Pseudomonadota; class Gammaproteobacteria; order Alteromonadales; family Pseudoalteromonadaceae; genus Pseudoalteromonas; species Pseudoalteromonas sp. S4741. The sequence goes on from NZ_PNCN01000112.1 coordinate 9,843, forward strand.
AGTAATATTCTACGCTGGTAACAACACGTACGTTTTTAATTTGCGGCGTGTTTGAATCCCGATCGCTAATGCTAAACTGCCCTTGGCGAGCGGTTTTAATTTTACCTAAGCGTGAATTTGAATCTTTAGCAAACTTATCTGCCACTTCTCGGGCTTTTTCTGTGGCTTCTTGCACCATGGCTGGTTTTATATCGTTAAGCCCAGTAAAAATATACTCAATACGAGTTTGATAGTTGTCTTGCACAATAGCTATATTTTGTTTAGCTAGCTGACTCACTTTGCTCAGTGCGTTTTTAATTTTATCAGGAGCATTGGAGTAAACAATAATATTTGAGCTAATAACATACCTAAACTTTTGGTTATCATTCGCGTATTCACGGGCTTGCTTATCAATAATAGATTGAGTACCTGTCGATATTTCTTCATCGTCAAAGCCGTGTAACTTTAAAAAAGCAATCACCGCATCATTTTTTTGCTCAACTCGCTCAACAAGCTTTTCAAGATTGTTGTCGGCATCGTTAAACTGCAAAGGCCAAATAACGGTATCTGCCACAACTTCACGTTCAGCTAACCCTTTTACCTGCACCGTGCGCTCCATCCCTTTAATATCAAGCGCAGCCCCTTTTATAATAAAACCCAATGCAATTAGGCCAATGCTTAAACACGCCGCTGCCATAACAACGGTTACATTCGATATTTTATTCACTTCACTCTCCTTGATTAGGGTCTGTTGACCTTT
>NZ_PNCN01000113.1:0-24790 GCF_005886135.1 Pseudoalteromonas sp. S4741
CCATCTAAATTATCAATAAGCGTTTTCTCCGACATCGGCTGTTTCCTTAAAATTTTTGTGTACTTTATATAGCTAATATTAAAAATTAAAGACAGTGGTAATTTAAATTACCACTGTCTTTAATTTTGGCTAGTGCAGCTTCATTTTAGGACGCACAACACGCAGCACTTTTTCGCTGAGCCACAAAGCAAAGGTTTTGGCACTGCCATGAATAGCGCGCTGATGCATTCTATATAATGAAATATACATAAAGCGGGCAATTTTACCTTCAATAAAAAAGCTATTACTGGTTAGGTTACCCATTAAGCTGCCTACTGTGCTGTAGCGCGATAAATTAACCAGTGAGCCATGGTCGTTATACTCGAATTTTTTAAGGGGCTGCTCACGTAATGTGGCGATTAAGTTTTTTTCAACGCATTGTGCCATTTGATGTGCCGATTGTGCGCGTGGCGGCACTTGCGTACCATCATCTTGCGTAAACGCGCAGCAATCACCGAGCACATATATTTGTGGGTCAAGGTTGCTTTGTAAGTACTCGTTTACTTTTATTTGGTTATTACGAGTCAGCTCAAAAATACCCAGCTCTTTAATAAAGTCAGGTGCTTTTACGCCCGCCGCCCACACCATAATATCCGCATTTATTTGCTCATCATCATTGGTGATAAAGCCATGTTCGGTTGCCTGTTTAACTTGGGTGTTTTCTCGTACGGTGACGCCTAATCTTAATAACTCACGCTTGGCCGAACTGGCAATTCGCTCAGACAGCGCCGGGAGAATCCTGGGACCCGCTTCAATCAGATGAATATGTAAACGCTTAGCCGACATATTGGTTAAACCGTATATTTTTAGTAAATCAGAAACATGATACAGCTCAGCCGAGAGCTCAACCCCAGTTGCTCCACCGCCAACAATGGCGATATTTAATGAGTGTAATGGGTCATCGTCTTGATGAAGACGAGTAAAGTTATCCAGCAGCGCGTGTTGGAAGCGCTCTGCTTGTTGATTTGAATCTAGGTAAAAACAATGCTCTTTAATGCCTGGCGTATTAAAGTCGTTACTCACACTGCCAATAGCAATAACTAAATGATCATAGTGAACAGTGCGCTTAGGTAAAATTTGATGCCCTAACTCGTCATATAGAGGGCTTAAGGTGATGGTTTTATTGTTGTTATCGAGGTTGCAAAAGGTACCAAGTTGAAAGTTATAGTGATGTTTGGCAGCATGCGCGGAGTAAACAACCCCATCTAAATCGGCATCAATAGAGCCAGTTGCAACCTCGTGCAATAACGGTTTCCATATATGAGTGCGATTTTTATCGATGAGTAATATATTTGCGTGTTGCTTCTTTCCTAATTTGTGCCCTAATTGAGTTGCTAGCTCCAGCCCACCAGCGCCACCGCCGATGATGACGATTTTTGGTATGGTTATATCCATGACAATGCCCTTAAAAATAATATACCGAAGCAATTTCTGTACGTTGATTTTTAAAATGACTTGGGTATCAAAAAATTATTTTGGCAAAGCACGTTTTTATGGGGCTATAGTGTGCGCCTAATTAAAGGATATGTCAGCAATAAATCACGTCATTTGATGTATACTGATATGCAAATATTTCATCTACTGCGCATTTACAGCATTTATGGGCACCGACATAAAAAGGACGCTTTTATGAGTACCTCGCTAGTTCAGTCTCTTGAGCAACATTTTGGTTTTAATCAGTTTAGAGCAGGGCAACAACAAACCATAGAGCAGCTGCTAAATGGCCAATCATCACTGGCAATATTTCCTACAGGTTCGGGTAAGTCGTTGTGCTATCAACTCACCGCGTTACATTTACCGCATTTAACGCTGGTGGTATCGCCGTTATTGGCCTTGATGAAAGATCAAATTAGCTTTTTAAATAGCAAAGGCATCTATGCCGCCAGCCTCGACTCAAGCCAAGACCAAATGCAAAGTAGCACTGTAATGAACGACGTACGAAGTGGTAAAGTTAAAGTGTTAATGGTGTCGGTTGAGCGCTTTAAAAACGAACGCTTTAGGGAGTTTATAAGCCAAGTGGCGCTTTCTATGTTGGTTGTTGACGAAGCGCATTGTATATCTGAATGGGGGCATAACTTTAGACCCGATTACTTAAAACTACCTCGTTACCGTGAAGAGCTAAATATTCCGTTAGTGCTACTATTAACCGCTACCGCCACTAAAAAAGTAAAACGCGATATGGCCGAGCGCTTTGCTATTGAGCCACAATGTATTGTGCAAACGGGGTTTTATCGCGCTAATTTAGATTTAAATGTGCTGAGTGTTAAAACGGCGGATAAAAACAATGAGCTTACTAAAATTGTCCGTGCGCAAACCGGCCCCGGTATTGTGTATGTCACGCTGCAGCAAAGTGCTGAGCAAGTGGCCAATATGTTAAGCGCGCAGGGCCTGCAAGCAGTGGCGTATCATGCAGGGCTTGAAGATACCCTACGCGGGCAAATTCAAGACGATTTTATGGCAGGCAAAATAAATGTAGTGGTTGCTACCATTGCCTTTGGTATGGGGGTTGATAAATCAGACATACGCTTTGTAATTCACTACGATTTACCTAAATCAATAGAAAACTACAGCCAAGAAATTGGCCGCGCAGGGCGTGACGGCAACCCATCAAATTGTTATACCCTGGCTAATTTAGATGGCTTAAATACAGTAGAAAACTTTATTTACGGCGATACTCCAGAGCTCAGCGGTATTGAATATGTTATTAACGATATTCGCCAAGCTCAACAGCAATGGGAAATGCAAGAATATAGCCTTTCAAGCGAGAGTAATATTCGCCAGCTTGCCCTTAAAACCTTGCTGGTACAGCTGGAAATGCAAGGCGCAATAACGCCGCAGTATGCCTATTATGCCGATTTTAAGTATAAATTTTTGGTTGATAAAAATGAGTTACTTAATCAGTTTGATCAGCAGCGCCAAGCTTTTTTAACACAAATATTTAGTCATACCGACTTTAAAAAAATATGGGGTACACTTAATTTTGACTCCCTAACGCAAGCCGCGCAGGTTGACCGTAAACGTGTGGTAGCCGCGCTTGATTATTTAGCTGAAAAAAACCTTATCACCCTTGAAACCAAACGTATTACTCACGTGTACAAAGTGCATAGCGAGGTGATTAATAATCCTGCACTTGCCCAGCAGTTACACGATTATTTTACCGATAAAGAGCAAGCGGAAATAAAACGGATTGCTGCTTTGGTGCGCTTTTTTGAGCTGCAATCTTGCTTAAGCTATAACTTAGCCCGTTATTTTGATGATGCGAATGCGCCACAGCAGTGTGGACATTGCTCGGTGTGTCGTGGGGATTCAGTTAAGCTTGAATATTCAATCCCCCCTGCAACGGTTGATACAGCGCTTATATGCCAAAAGGTCGATGAGTTTTTAGCCCACATGGCAACTAAAGGCGTGCACGATGTGGGCATTGAAACCCAATGCCGGTTTTTAGCGGGAATGAGCGTGCCACTGTTTGCGCGTAATAAAGTACGTCAACTAAGTGGTTTTGCACTGTGCGAGCAGCAGCGCTACAGCGAAATAAAAGCGACATTACTGCAGTGCAATTGATCGTAGTTCCTGTATCCTAGTGGCTTATCCTAAAAAGTAAGCCACTATGCCGCACACCGTTATTCCCGTTAAAAATATAAACTCAGCGCCAGAGCCCGTAACCTGCGCTAATTGCCAAGCTTGTTGCTGCCAATTAGAAGTACGCATAGTGACCGACACTGGAGTGCCATTTAATTTTATTGCCTATGATAAATGGGGCAGTGAAGTAATGAAACGCGCTGATGATGGCTGGTGCGAAGCACTCGATCGTAACACGCTAATGTGCTCTATTTACGAAAACCGCCCATTAGTGTGTCGCGAGTTTGAAATGGCATCGGGTGAGTGTATTACTGAGCGAGAGTTAGCGGGTATTTAATACCAATCCGTAATAATACTTAATCGTTTTCAGGGGTTAAACGTGCCACTATTTGCGTTAAAAAATTCTCATTTAGAACAACTAAATAGCGAATTTTTTGCCTTGCTATTAACACGTTTATCCATCCTCAAAATAGATCACTTAATTATGCGGATTGGCATAATAAAAACATACGTACAAAAAAAGAGGCTTAAAAAGCTCCTTTGGTTTATCTGTGTTTTGTACTTAAGCTAATTAATCATATTTAGCTTCTAACTCGTTAGCGGTGTGAAATTTTTCATGAGATTGTAATTGCTCATCGTATTTAACCAGATTTTTAAAGTGCTCTAATTGGCCTGCATTTTTAACGATTTCAACAATAAACGACATCATAAAATCGGCACCGGTTAGGGTTTCGCCCACTAAATAACGTTTGCCTTCAAGACGGCTGTTAAAGTAGCTAATCACTTTAGCGGTTTCAGCATCAGCATAGCCTTCTAAAAACTGGGTTTTAGCGCCATCTTTTTGCACAAACATTTTAAGTAAAAGCGGTAAAATTGCTGAGCTTTCTGCAAAGTGTAACCATTGCTGGTAGTCAACGTAATCAGGGGTGCCTGCTTTTGGGGCAAATTTACCTTTGCCATATTTAGTGATCAGGTAATCTGTGATAGCGCCAGACTCGGCAATCACTAAGCCGTCGTCTTCTATAACTGGCGATTTACCCAGCGGATGCACATTTTTAAGCTCATCAGGGGCTAAAAAAGTCTCAGTGTTACGTTGGTAAGCAACAATTTCGTAATCGACCTCAAGCTCTTCTAAAAGCCAAATAATACGTTTAGAGCGAGATTTATTTAAATGGTGTAGTTTAATCATTTTCTTCCTTATTGTGCTGCGTTGAATTACAACACAGCCTGAATGTTATTATAGTGGGCTGTTAATCTTTACTACGGTTTTACCAAAGTTCTTCCCACTAAGCATGTCGTTAAATGCGCTTATGGTGTTTTCTATACCTTCTACCATGTGCTCGCGGTATTGTACTTTGCCATCGCGTAGCCATTTTTGCATGTCTTGTGCAAATTCGTCGTAGCGGTGGCCGTAATCGTCAAAAATTATAAAGCCTTGCATTTTGATACGTTTAGTAAGCAACTGCCCCATTAGCATACCCATACGGTCAGGCCCCTCTGGTAAGCTTGTTGCGTTATACTGCGATACTAAACCACACAGCGGTACACGTGCTGCGGTATTAAGTAAGGGTAATACGGCGTCAAACACTTTTCCGCCCACATTTTCATAATAAACATCAATGCCTTGGTCACATGCTTTTTCTAATTGCTCGGCAAAGTCATCGGCTTTGTGATCAATACAGGCATCAAAGCCTAGCTTTTCAACGGCATGAGCACATTTTTCGCTGCCACCGGCAACCCCTACGACTTTACAGCCTTTAATTTTAGCAATTTGGCCAACCGTTGCACCGACAGGCCCTGTTGCAGCAGCAACGACCACGGTTTCTCCTGCTTTAGGGGCGCCAATATCGAGTAAACCCATGTAGGCGGTAAAGCCAGGCATACCCATAATTCCCAATGCGTATGAAGGGTTTGTTGGCTCTTTACCTAATGACATTAAGCCCTCGCCATTTGAGATGGCGTAAGTTTGCCAACCTGTGTACGCTAATACCCATTCGCCTTCGCTAAATTTATTGTTTTTAGATGTTTCTACTTGGCACACCGTTGCACCAACCATTACATCACCAATTTCGACGGGGTCGGCATACGATTTAGCATCGCTCATACGGCCACGCATGTAGGGGTCTAGTGATAAGTAAATTGTACGCAGCAGCACCTCGCCATCTTTAAGCGCTGGTAACTCTTTGCTTTTAAATTCAAAGTTGTCATTGGTAGGGGCGCCATGTGGGCGTGAGGCTAAAGTAAGTTGACGGCTAGTTGTAGACATAAAAATCTCCAAAATAAACTGAAAAAACCACCTATTACCGAATGTTTAAGCTTTAAAACAATACACGGCTCAACAATAATGCGCGGATAGGCAGATAAAATTTGTACCTTGATACACGAGCTTTGGGCGAGAGGGGATTAATTCAACCTTTGCCAACATTTAATTAGAATAATTACTCTGTTTTTAGCATGCTAAATATATAGCTATCAAAATAGTGACCATTTTTATAAATTGCTTGTTTTAAAATAGCCTCGGTATTAAAGCCACTTTTAAGCAACGCCTTCATTGAGCCAGCATTACCAGCAAATACAGCCGCATAAATACGGTTTAAATTAGTACTTTTAAACACTTCTTTAGAATGGCTTGGGTGATAATACCTTGCCCCCAATATTGCTAACTAAGCCAATAGCCTATTTTCGCCACTGCGGCTATACTCAAATTCACCAAGGGTAATACCAATACACCCAACGCACAGACCGTCAACTTCGATGGCTTTAATGATGCCACATTTTGCTCCCTGGTTTACCCACCAATTCGCATCTGCCTGCGTATACGGAAATGGAATTTTAGAGGATAAATAGCGTGCTACTTGCTGAACGTTCAAAATGGTTACTATTTGAAAGGTATCGTGTTGCTTGAACTCACGTAAAATCATCATATGGTAAATAAGTTTATTATTATCAACCAATAACCTAGCAAGCTTTAGGCGTTTAAACAATGAACCTATCTTTTTAAAATTAAAGTGTATACAGCTATAACTTTGCTTTAAACTCTTTTAAAATATAATAAAAAGTACCTACACAGAGTCACTATGCATCCTCATATCGCCGCCCTTTATAACAGCGCTCAAAAGTCCAGTCGATTAATTATTGGCCTAATGAGTGGTACCTCTTTAGATGGTTTAGATGTGGCGCTATGTAAAATAACCGGAGCGGGTTTGCATACCCAAATAGAGGTATTAAAATTCACCACGGTTGAGTACAACGACGAGTATAAAACTAAAATAAAACAGGTGTTTGCTAAGCGCGAATGCGATTTAGAAGTGCTGACTTTGTTACATCCGTGGGTAGGTAAACTCCATGGTGCTATGGTTAATCAGTGTTTAGCACTGTGGCAAGTAAATCCAGCCGACATTGATGTAATAGCCAGTCACGGGCAAACTATTTATCACTGCCCGCAATCCCAACATAACCACCACGATTTTAAAAATGGCACGCTACAAATTGGTGACAGTGATCAAATAGCGGTTACTACAGGCATTACCACGGTAGGTGACTTTAGGCAAAAGCATATTGCTGCTGGTGGTGAAGGCGCACCATTAGCTGTGTATGGAGATTATTTGTTTTTTGCCAGCCCAAATGAAAATCGTATTTTACTCAACATGGGGGGCATTGCTAATTTAACATTTTTACCTAAAAACGGCGATACTGGAGCGGTCTTTAGCTCTGACATTGGCCCTGGCAATACTATTATGGATGCTTATGTACAGCATTATTTTAAAGGGCTGCATTATGATGAGGGAGCTAAACTTGCCAAAGCTGGTAAAGTGAATACAAAGCTTCTTGCTGCGCTTACAGATAACGCGTTTTTTAAATTACCACTGCCTAAAACAACCGGACCTGAGGTGTTTAATTTAGCTTATTTACGGGCGGCACAAATGCATTCAACGACACAAAGACTAAATCACGAAGATGTTTTAGCGACTTTAAATGCCCTTTCTGCCACTACGATTGCTAAGGCTTTAAATGGCTGTGCTCAACATACTCAAGACTGTGTAGTGTATGCCAGTGGTGGAGGTATTCATAATCCGTTATTAATGGAGCAATTACTAATACATTGCCCAAACATTAAGGCGTTCAAAAACACCGAGAGTTTAGGCGTAAATCCTGATGCCAAAGAGGCCGTGCTGTTTGCTATTTTGGCAAATGAATGTTTGGCAGGGCAACGTCAAAGCTTAAATAATAACAACCAAGGTATTTTAGATATCACTATGGGTAAAGTGAGCTTTGCTGATTGAGTAATAAAATCAATAGAAAATTGTGCGCCAATAACTAAAAAAACGAAAGTAAAGCTGTTCCCATATTAGCGAAATACTGACGTACCCGATGCGGCTTAGGCGGCGCTATATAAGTTGCAGGTGCAGTATAACCACTACCAAATTGGTTAATATGCATATCAAACTGCAAACTATTTTTTAACGTGCCGTGTTTACCATGCAAAATCATTTGCATCACAAAATCATGACTATGTGCTATTTGACTCAAAGTCAGGTTGACTCGCCTTTGTTCTAAATCAGATAAATTGAGTGTTTTTTCTGTGTAGTATTGAGCCGCTCGTGCATTTGGTAAAGTTGCGCTTAGTGAAATAATATCACTTTCATGGGCCGCTTCAGGTAAAACGCATTGCAGTGTGATTTGATGCTGACTGTTAGCATCCTGCGATAGTGTTTCAAATTCCATGCTGTGGCTCATTGCCGCAGACATAGGATCTTCAAATGACGGTAGTGCAAAGGTTAATTGCACCATAGATTCGCTCATGAGGGTCTTATAAAGCTTTGTTGACTAATAATGCAGCTATTATCACTGATGATTATTGCAAAATTGTGACTAAACTAAAGCGCTTGATGCAAGGGTTAATTTGGCTTGCAGTTTATAACTAAAGCTATTGTTTTAAATCAATATTATATTTAATAACTAAACTATAATAGTTGCTCAATAATCTCTGCGATAAACGTAAATACAGTTTACGGGGTTCAAACGTATACGAGCCTTGTCTTAACAATAAAATAAAACACTTATCAATTTTATTGTTAATTTATTTTATTTTTAATGTTAAATAGTGGTCATTTATTTATGTGTTTTTGTCAACTTTGCAATAAAATAGCTTGAAAATAAACCAAGCTAGCCATAAAGTGCATTTAAGGGCCCGAATACATAACACACTACCAAACGGGTTGTGAGAAATTAGATGGCACTAATATAAAATAATTTATGGAAACTCTTTTGTTTTTTGCTATTGGGCGGTCTAGTCCTATTAAGCGTTTTGTTGGCTTATGAATGGCGAAATATCGAAAAAGAATACCGCACAAGCTCCCAAAACCGTGTCGAGTTTTCTGCGCAAGCACTTAAAAGTACCCTTAGAAATAAAGAGCTTATGCTGGATCTAATTGGCAGAGACATCCTTTCAAACAATAACTTAACTGAAAAAACATCAACAATTAAACTTCTCGACAATATTTTACTAGAAAACCCCGTGTTATTAGGCTTTGGACTGTTTAATCCCCAAGGGGAAATTATTTACTACAGCTCAAATTTAAATGCCTCAGCAATGATTAATCTGAAAGAAAATGAAAAAACCCGCCAAAGTTTTTCACAAACCCTTAGCTCAGACAAGATGGTGTTAGGGCAAACTTATTTTAATCAATCGTTACAAGAATGGGTTATTCCAATAAGGAAGTCATTACGAGACAAAAGTGGCACTGTAATTGCTGTAATGACTGCAGGGATGGCGGTATCAAGAGGCGCTAAATACCTCAATATTTTGCAAAGTAATAGTGACGATTACATAATGCTAGCAAGAGAAATCGATGGTTTTATTCAATACAGTTCCGTAAAAGATGCAGATATAGCTAGCTATACAAAAACCAAAATTAAGCAGGCATTAGGGTTATCTGATAATGCTTTGATAAAGCAAACGGGCAAGGATAAAGAAATATTTAAATCCTCAGAAGAGGTGTTTACTATTGATACACATGTAGGTGGTAAGCCTTATTTAACATCTGCAAAATTTGATAATCGCTATCAATTATGGACACTCTCAAATCGGGCAATGCAGCCAATAAAAAGCGTCTTTTATTGGAAGGTATGCTGGTACTTTTTAATCTATTTACTGATTTGTACGCTCTTATATTTTGGTTTTAGGTTTATTGCTCGTGCTGAGCAAAAACGAGTTGATGAACTGTTTTACCTTTCTCGGAACGACGATCTAACAAAGTTACCCAATCGAAAAGCACTGCGTGATAGCTTTGAAGAAAAAAAAGAGACATCTTTTAGTCTAGCAATCATAAACATTACCAATTTACGCTCAATGAATAATCGCTTTGGTATGGAGTATGGCGATAAGGCAATTAAAGCCTATGCCGCAATATTGCAAGCTACATTCGCAGCTCCATACCTAGTTTTTAGAAACAGTGGTAATGAGTTTTGCATTATTACACCGCATTTAGCGGATGAGCAAAATAGGCGCGCTTTTGAACAAATATTAGCATCTTCTATTGAACAATATGAAACCAAAAATACCGAACGTCCTTTAAATATGAGTGTTGGTGTGGCCAACTACCCAGAGCATGGTATAACCAAAAGTAAGCTGGTCCGCAGTGCGCATTTGGCTACTCAATGGGCAAAAGATACAGGGCAATGGCTGTGCCATTACCATGCAGATATTAAACAGGCTTATTTGCGCCGTTTAAAAGTAGAAGAGCGGCTTAATATGGCGTTAAACGAGCAGTCATTGTTTATGGTGCATCAGTGCCAAGTAAATGAGCAGGGTAAAATTCATGCTATTGAAGCACTTATTCGTTGGCAGGATGATGAGCTTGGTATGGTATCTCCCGCTGAGTTTATTGCTATTGCAGAACAAAGTGATTTAATTTTTAAAATTGGTGACTTTGTTTTAGCGCGATCTATTGGTGAGTTTGCAAAAATGCAGCAACACAGCGATACCCCTCTTGAATTGGCAATAAACATTTCAGTAATGCAATTTCAAAGTAGTGTATTTATTCCTACATTATTACACAGTTTAGAGACGCACAATGTAGCTCCACACAGTATCATTTTAGAAATAACAGAATCCCTCTTTATGGATAATCTTGAGCATGTGATTGATACGATAAATAGCTTAAAATCTAGAGGGATACGCTTCTCGATGGATGATTTTGGTACAGGTTATTCATCACTAAGTTTATTAAGGCGCTTACCTATAGATGAACTGAAAATAGATAAAAGCTTTGTAGATGATATTTTGGTGGACTCTAAATCAAATAGTATAGTGCAAAGTATTATTGCCATTGCCAACAGCCATAACTTAAGTGTTATAGCTGTTGGCGTGGAAGAACAGGCACAGTTTGATATGTTAGTGGATATTGGCTGTAAACGTTTTCAGGGGAATTACTTTTATAAACCAGTGGCAGCAGCCACTGTTATTGAATACCTAACGGTTAATTAACTTATCCTGCAAATACTGTGGTGGCACGGCTAAGGCGGTCATTCACAGCCCCTCACTTACTGCTTACTGGCGGCTTTTCGATATAAATATTCATCGGTGTTGTCTTATCGATATGATGCAGCGTTTTATACATGTTTTTAGCATACTCAACAGGGCAAGCACTGAGCTTAGTAATATGTTCGGATGGAATGTCGCTCGCTAATAATTGCTGTTGCACTTGAGTCGAATAGATTAAATAGTGACTTTTACCCTGAGAGTTTTCACTTAAAATTTTAGCGAAATCTTCAGTATTAGCCAACATGGCTGGTGCATGAGGCTGATAATGCGCTTTTACATTACCCGGCACCACTTCGTTATGTAAATGTGGCGTGCTGACATGCAGTAGCGATTGATTCAGCATTAGTTTCACTGTTAATAGTTAAGCTGCTCGGCGAAAATGGCCCGCCAGCATATCCATAAATAGCATTGTTATTGTGTTTATCATAAAAACAAATAACTTCTTCGTCCCAGTTCATTAAACCCGGATACGGCCCACCACCAAAACTGCCTTCACTGCCAAGCCCAAATTGCTCGCCTGTGAGTTCACATGCGCGCTGAGCTTTTGTCAGTGCCGCTGTGTTGGCACTGCCATGACGTTGTACTTCGTGACTAAACATCCCAAGTGTATCGGTATCAAATAAATCAGTAGTGAATACCTTAAAACCAAGTGGCTCTAGAGCAGGGGCCACTAAAGGTGCTTTTTTATGTTTCGTGGCAATGACTATCTTTGGCATAGCTTATATTTGTTCATTAGAGGCTGAAATAGTTGAGAAATATCCATTTTCGAACTGCTCGAGAGTATTATCATCGCCCCAGCGAATAAGAGTGAGCCAATGGTTATCAATCAGCTCCTTCACCATCGTATGCTTGTTATAAATTGCCGCGATTGCAGATTGCGGTGCAGCAATATATACATTAAGGCGAATCGGTTCGTGCATCCATTTATCCCCGTTGTGCAGTGATTGCATGGCTAAGCCAATACGAAGGTCACCGCCATTACCTTCAAATAATCCAATATTACCGCCAACTGCATTGTGGAGTATTTTATTACCACTGCCGTATTTATGGTTGTCGGTAACCGAGGCATTATATTGACTATTGATCCAATGGGTTACTATCATGGGGGCGGTCATGATCAGTTCTAATACCGCAAATTCGTTATCATTTTCCCATTCATAATCATGTAAAAAGCAGCGTCCTTGTAAGTTAACACTGCGAGTCCATGCTCGTGGTGCAATAATAAAGGCGGCGTTATTAGCAAGCCCCCATTCTGGGCGTACTTGCGACCAATCGCGGGCACGTTGATGATAAGCATGGTTAATTTCATCTGCGGTTTTATTAACTAACTGTGGGTCGATATTTATTAAACGTTCTTGCTGAGCGGTTTGCGTGGCAACGGTTAGCCATTTTTTTAGATTGTCATTAAGCTCGGTATCGTAAGCGGTGATGACATCCGTGGTTGTGTTATGAATAGCGGCAATAAATTGCGTGCTCTGTGCCAGTGTTAGCCCTCGCTCTTTAAGCGCTTGGCGCACTTGGGTATCGTTTAGTAAGTTTGCTAGCACGCGTACATTAACTTCGCCACTTTGCCCTCCACAGGCCCCACATTCTAGGCCAGCGCTGTGCAAGTTATTAGTTGTATGGCTGGCGTGGCCCACCAACATAACATGCGGCGCAAACTCTTTTATTCCTAAGGTGTTAAGCACTTTTTGAGCTAAGTCGGTTTTGTCTTTTAGAGTCAGTTGTTGCTGGTTTTGTGTTAATTGCCAGTTGGTGGTTGCGCACTTTTTAGCTTTACCTTTAGATAAAAAGGTATTTTTTATTAATTTAAATGCATACAGCCAGCCTGCTGATTCAACCATAGAAAACGATGAGGGGGCTGATTTTGACCAACTTTGCCATGTAGCACTATTTTGACGAGATGCTTCAAGCGCCGCGTCTTTGTGTGTTTGTGTGGCATGTATTGCTGGTTTGAGTAGCCCTGGTAGTTGAGGACGAGTAATTGCACTACCATTTTCTTGATATTCTAGTGGCAATCCAAAAAAACCGGCAAAGCCGAAGGTTTCTATATTTTTACTTTGCGATTCAAGCGCGCGGCGAATAACCTCTGAGCGAACATCAATACAAAACACCGCTTGTAATTGAGCGTTGTTCACTGGGGTTTTAGTGGCGCTTTGCAGTGCATGATTAAGCGGGTATTGATAGCTTAGCTCCAGTGCTTTTGCCCACACCCATAATGGCTTTTGTGCTAATTTGTGTGCATGCAGGCGCTCAACTACGAGTGACTTTTCTTGCTGCCACTGACTTTGTAGTTGTTTAAATGAAGCACTATCATGATCTGCCAGATACTGCCAAATAACCAAGTCCCATGCCATTCGCATGGCCAGTAGCTGTTTCATATCATCTTTGGGTTTAGCGTAAAGTTGGCCTTGGAATCGCAAATACGCCAACCACGATGCCCAACCGTTAATATCTAAGAGCAATGAGTGCGCGTATAACTCTAACGAGTCGTTATCTATGTTAAGCGTTGAGAGTGTTAGTGCAATCAGTTCATCAGCGCAAGTGGGCAGTTGTTTAAAGTAGCCATTTAAATGCTTTTCATCCATTACAATACTAATGCCTTTATCCGCTTGTATAACGGTTAACCAATGACGATATAAAGGTGATTGTGGTGATGTGTCATCACCATGAAGCATAGGGCCAAGCTGCTGATAATGCGCGGCACAAAACTGGCTCAATTGATGGGTAATTTCATCATGCCAAGCCATTTTATGTTTATTGCGCTGCTGGTCGAGTAAATCTGCAATGTTGTGCCAATCCACTAAAGGAACATCAATGTGAAGGGTTTGTATGAGTTGCTCATGCGTAAAGTCACTGTTAAGTAACTTGGCTGCATCGGCTAAGTGGTTATCAGTAATAATGCCGTTGTCGTACTTGTGCTGATAAAAGTCTTTAGGCATTAGCATATTGGCATTACATAAGGTATCAATGCGTGCGCTTACATCTTCAATAGGCAGGTGGCGCATTTCCCAAAATGGGTTAACGGCAATCATCTGATCTAAAGGCCAGTTTGGTGCTATGTAACCGCATACTTTGTTAAGTATGTTGTTTTCAGTGTCACTTAACGATAAAGCCGTGTGATTTGAATGCGTTTGATTGCTCATTTTGATTCCTCAACGGTGATTCCAGCTGCATGATTTTTTAAATCGGTGTGGCCATTATTAGGTAAATTTATCGGCCATATTTTTAGGGTTAACCGCGTAAACCACTCATCTAAATACAAACCTGCAAATAATAGGGTGGAAAGTGATTTAACCTGTGGTCGCCAAGACTGGTAGCGTAAAAAGTAGCTGGCAATCATTAACGTTAAAATAAGGGCTATTACCCAGCTATCGGCGAGGCTAAATGCAGCTTCGCGCCACTGCTCAAGCTCTAGTGCTAAAGAAAATATATTTTTAGCAACCACATAACTAATAACAACTAATAGTGCGACTAGCAGTTTTTTACTGTAAGTTTGCACGCTAGAAGCGCCATGTTGGTTGGCCAGTAAAATAGTTAAAGCCGATGCTAAAAGTAGCCACACACTGACCGCGCCTTGATAGCCGCTAATGAACCATGTAGCGCTAACTAGGGTAATCGACACCAATGCCCCCGTTAACCAAGCAAAGCACGTGGGTGATTGTTTTGGAATGTGGCGGCGAATCAGATCTTCGTTTACACCGTTGCCTGAGTTTAAAAATGCAAAGGCTTTATAGGTTGAATGAGTAACAAGGTGAAGCAGAGCCAGTTCAAATAATCCCAGCGCACATTCTATGAGCATTAATCCCATTTGCGCACTGGTAGACCAAGCAAGCCTTACTTTAACGCTTATTCGGGTAGTCATTATCAAAGCGCTGATCACCGTAGTTAAACCAGCAATAATTAAAATTAACCACTGTGCAGCCGCAGCTTGAATAAACAAAGGCGCAAATAAAATTAATAAAAAGCCACCTAAATTTATCACCCCAGCATGCAATAAGGCACTGACGGGTGTAGGCACCTCAACCACTTTGATTAGCCAGCCATGCATAGGCAACTGAGCACATTTGATTAAAGCTGCAAAAGCGATTAAAAAGGCCGCGAGTTGTTCAGCCAAAGATAGCGGTAGTGTGGTGGTGTGATAAAAAGTAGTGATATCGCTAATGTATAGGCTATTGTGAGTAACCGATAAAATAATAAATGCGACGAGTAATAAGGATTCGGCAACACGTGCCACAATAAACTTTTTATGAGCGGCGAGTACCGCACGAGGGCGCTCAGGATAAAACATTAATAGCTTGTGCAGTGCTAAACTTATCGCCACCCAACCTAGCCAAAATAGCGCTAAGTGGTTGCTCATAACCACAATTAATACGGCAGTGATGGTAAGTAGTAGCCATCGCCAAAAGTAGTTTACGCGTGGCTCACCTTGCATATAGTGCTTACAAAAGCGAATCAATATCAGCGTGATAAATAATATAAGCCCCAGCATAATAATTCGGGTCATGGTCAGCGATAAGAAACTGAGTAAATCAAAAGCATAAATTTGATGAAGCGTAATAGCTGTTATAAATGCAATGCTATTAAACACCATTACTTTAAACAGCACATGACCATTTGAAGCGCGCAATTGTTGGCCAATTAACCAGGCTGCTATAAATGTGCTCAAAGGCATTATTAGCAGTAACAACGAAATAATATACTCACTCATTCAGTGCTCCTTATTTAGTGAGCAAAGTATGGCAAACTAGATAACTAAATAAAAATAGATATAATGCATATAAACGTTCTATAAAAGAGAACAGTAATGAGCCGTTTAAATTATCATCACTTATATTATTTTTGGTCGGTTGCTCGTATTGGTAACTTAACCCAAGCCGCGAAAGAACTGCATTTGTCGCAGTCAGCGCTCTCTACGCAAATAAAACAATTAGAACACACCATTAATATTGAGTTATTTGAACGTAAAGGCCGCACACTCGCATTAACCGATATGGGAAAGCGGGTGCAAATGTACGCCAACGATATATTCACCAAAGGGGAAGAACTGTCTTCTTTTATTCACAAAGGGATGATTTCCCAAACTCAGCATTTATCAATCGGGGTGCTTAATACGCTCTCTCGTAACTTTATCGAGGAATTTATTAACCCTTTAATGAGTAACGACGAAGTACGCTTTTCGCTTACTGCAGGGCGTATGGATGGGCTGTTAAATGGTTTGGCAGAGCACGAACTGGATTTAGTTTTAACCAATAAACCCATCGGACTTGAGCACTACGATCAACTGTGGCAAAGCCAGTTGGTATCTCGTCAGCCATTAGCCATAGTGGGGCCAGCAGATAAAAAAACACGCGGCCAGTTTCCAGCAGGTTACACGGATGCACAGTGGGTGTTACCCGCTAAAACCTCAGCTATTAGAGATTCATTTAATGCTTTGTGTGCCCGCTGGCAATATCAGCCAAAAATAAAAGCAGAGGCTGATGATATGGCTATGCTGCGATTACTTGCTCGTGATAGTGGTGCACTATCGGTATTGCCATCAGTTGTAGTAAAGGATGAAATAGAACAAGGCCTATTAGTTGAATACCAACGTTTACCCGATGCTTTCGAACACTTCTATGCCATTACCGCGCAGCGAAAATTTGTACCAGACATATTAAAGTCGCTGCTTGCCAAAACCTGCTAATTACTTTTAAAGAATGTTTTTTGCGTAAATACTTTATTTTTAAATAATAAAAACGAATTAAAGCTTTTAATCCGTTGGCCGATACCGTATTTGTATTATACTGAAGATTAAGGATAATCATGGTTAATAAACTACAAGGCAATTATGCTAACCTAAATGCGTTGCTTGCCCAATCAGTCAATAGTTTAAACCACATCAATGTGTCTACAGGCTTACAATCGAGAGCTCACTTAGCGCCAAGCACGGCAACAATCACCGATGAAATGCTCAGTCAGTTTAGTGACCAACAAGTCGATGAAATACTTAATCAGCAATTATCCTCGTTACTCACTATTTCCAGCGCACCCAGTGGCTCAAATTATAAACTCTCCAGTGAAGAGGTTGCGCTGCGAACGGTTATCAGTTCTCAGCAAGAGGGCCTATTAAAAAATGAACGTAGTGATCAGTTAATTGAGCGTTTAAACAGCTCGGTAAAAAATATTCAGGGCGCTTATGCTAACACTAGCGATATTTTATCAAACTTGGGGCAGCTTGGGTTCAATCAAAAAACCTTTTTAGCGTCTAGTCAGCAGCGTGTTGAACGCTCGCTAGCCCCCTTTATGGAAAGTTTTAACCGCGAGCGATATGAGGATGATGATAACTATGGATTTGAGCTGTCGGTAAAAACCAAAGAAGGTGATGTTATTAAAATCACTTTTCATTCTGCGCAAGGTTACGATGAAGAAACCGGCGAAACCACCGACGAATTTAGTGTAAGTTATAAAGTAGATGGCGACCTATCAGAGGCTGAACATCAGGCATTAACGCAAGTATTTTCTGGTGTAGGCGAAATGGCAGATGAATTTTTTAAAGCTAAACAAAGCGCTTACAGTCGTTATGTACCCGCAAACCAAACTGATTTAGATTTAAGCTTTTTAAGCAATTTTGATAATAAACAGCTTTCGGGTTTTGATTTGTATTTTTCAACGTCAGAGGGAAATACTGCCGATGCTGATGGAGCGCTCCTTGGAATAGATAATGAGCTTAATTTAAGTTATACCCTTGATGAGGATTCTGAGCAGCAACTACTCGAGTTTGAATCGGTAAACGGACAAAACAATATTGATTTTTCGCTTGATATGTCAACCATTGGCGCGCAAGACAAAAGCCAAATGCAACAATACATAAAAGCGCTCGATAAAAGCTTAGAAGATAGCCAGCTCAATAGCTCTGAGAAAAGTACACGTTCGGCGTTTGGTCACAAAAGTGATGAAGTGATGAAACAAGGGCTCGCTGTTTTTAAAAGTGCGTTTAGCAGTATGTCATCAGCTGCTGAGCGCTATAGTCAAATAGAGTCGGTTGCTACACAGCAGTTTACTAACGGACGCGAGCTAGTAGCTGATTTAGTGGACAACATGATCACCCGTGATCCACGTTATCAAGGACTAGGGAGTAGTGATAAAAACTCCCTAGGCGACGGGATTTCTAAGTTAGCTGATTTTGATGCAAAATTCTCTTTTGCAATGGATCAAGGTGATTACATAGCAACAAGCACCACAAAGCTGAGTCAAAATACAGAATACCAAAAGTCAGCAGAATTAACTGGGGTTACTCAAGATAAAGCGGCGAGCACACGTTTTAATTATGAAGCAGGCAAGCGCTCTGACATCCCACCTGATTATTATGATAAACAAGAAAATTACACTATTGGTACCGCTGTAAAAAATAACGAATTGGTTGCCCTTGATCAGGCTCATGAGGTGAATGTAGATAAAAAAGTGTATCAGTTTAATCCCGAAATATCTCAATACGAACTAAAAAAGGAATTGAAAGCAACAACCACCAGTGAGAGCAATATTCGTCTTATTAACGATATTTGGCTCGAGAAAAATGAAGATCGTTATCGTATGGATGAAAGAAAACGACTCAGTGGTGTGGGGGCGACAAACGAGTTTAGAACAACATCGAGTTATTCACATACGCAATTAGTGACGTTAATCGGTGATTTAGATAAATTAGAACAAAACAAAGAGGCCAAACGTGAGTACTTAGCTGTTTTATCTCAAGTGAATAATTTTATGGATAAAAGTAAGTAAATGTATTCACTTAAGCTCGATTATGGGTATAGTAGCTAAAAGCTAGTTAGGTATAGGTTTATGTTAAAACAATTAATTTTACTCTTTATTTTGACCCTACCACTGGCAGTGAATGCAACGCTCAAGCTACACTCAGACGCTGTTACTGCTGAGCGTTTATTAAGCGATCACGATAAATTTGCCAAGCAATACCAAGCATTTTCGCCTACACCGCAAGACGTTGCATTGATGCAAAAATTAGCAGGTAAAGAGGTGTTAGTGCTTTTAGGTACCTGGTGTCATGACAGTGCTCGCGAAGTATCTCGATTAATAAAGTTACTCGATGAGTCTCAGGTTGAACTTTCGAAAATAACCTTTGTTACAGTAGATTATGACAAGCGGGATGAGGCAGGTATTGCCCTAGCGCATGACTTACAATATACCCCCACTTTTATTGTGAAGCATAATGGGGTTGAAATTAACCGCGTAATGAACAACTCCCACTAAACGCTGCGCGTTTTGAAGGAGTTTCAAAAAGAAAGCCTAAGCTACCTTTTTAGGCTGGTTCCCAGCCTGAATACCTAATGCCCAGTTTAAGTTAACTTGCGCACTGGCTACATCGCGGGGCTTCTCACAACCACATTCGCATGAGTGCCAGCGGTCTGCTAAGGATTTCTTCTTCTTAGCTCCGCAGTCTGGGCAGGTTTGACTTGGCTTAACTTGCTTTGTTGGTACTTCAACAAATTCGCTACTAGCTTCTTCCGCTTTGTATCGCAGCAAATTAAGAGTCATGGCTGGCGCGGTGTTCAGAATTTCCCGATTCAGACCAGCCTTTTGTTTCACCATTTTTCCGTTTTTCTCGACAGTACCTTTGGCACTGCGAGTCATGTTCTTAACGGTGAGTTTTTCGGTGGCGATCAATGCCGCCACTTCAACTAATTTTGCAGTTTCTTTATGAGTAAAATCGAGTCTTTGACGGGCGATTTTCTGGTGGAGTTTGGCAATTTGATGCTTTAATTTTCGCTGGGTGCGAGTGCCTTTTTTCGCTAACGCGAGGTCACGTTGTAAAGAGGTTAATCGCTCTTTGCTGTTTCTGAGGTAACGGGGGTTTTCGACTTGCTCAAAATTACCATCCTGATCGATAGTCGAAAAGTAATGAGAAACACCCCAATCCAAGCCAACAGCTTTAGTGCCACAGTTTCTCTCAATGGTGTCATACTCCATTGAAACTGAAATGAACCACTCACCATTCTTTCGGATGATTTCAGCAGTTTTCGGCTTGCCTCCTGTGTTTCTAGCTTTACCTCGGATCTTAACGATACCAACATCAGCCAAATAAACAGCACCATGTTTTTTTTCTTTCAGGTTGAGCTTCCAACCATCACCATGAGCCTTGTAGCCCCAACCTTTAAAGCGTTGAAATGGTTTAAAACGTGGGAATCCAGCTTTCTTATCACCTTTTTTGAGCCGTCTAAAAAAACCGTCAAAAGCCAGTGCAACACGTTTTAATGTGACTTGCTCACTCTGAGCATTAGCATTGAAAATGCCATGCGCTTTACGATTATTACGCCACAGAGTGTTGATTTTGCACTGTTCGTGAAAGTTAAGACTGTAATTAGAATCACGATATGTTTCGATGCGATCACGTAAAGCCCAGTTGTACAACTGGTGATGGTGGACAAACAAATCCATCAGCGATTCTTCTTGAGAAACTGATGATTTCATTTTATATGTAACTTTACGGATTGCTTTTTTCATAACAACTAATTATATTTAGTTGTTATGAAAAAACAAGCCCTAAATACGCTGTATCACAGCGTTTATAATATTCACTACCACTTAGTTCTTGTAACTAAATATCGTCGTCGCTGTATCACGCCAGAGGTTGCCGCGTACTTAGAATCTCAGTACAAAAGGTTGTTAAAATCTTGGGATTGTGAGCTTTTGGAGTGCAATGGTGAGTCAGATCACCTTCACCTTTTAATTTCTGCTAATCCCAAGATGCAACCAAGTAAAATGGTGAACAGTTTAAAAACTGCTACATCAAGACTTGTGCGAAAGGAGTTTTCCGAACACTTGGGTGAGTTTTACTGGAAGCCAGTTTTTTACAGCAGAAGTTATTGTCTGGTTAGTTGCGGAGGTGCGCCACTTGAAATCGTGAAGCAATATTTAGCTCAGCAGGAAGGATTTGATTAAAGCCACCACTTCGTGGTGGTGCGCCTTTCACCACCACCTAAATTAACTCGCTTTGGCTCATTAGATTTAGATGGAGCACTTGGCGCTATTGGGTAGAAAAGCCCAGCGGCACACTTGCCCAAGACTTAACCTTGGGCTTGTAACGAGAGTCAGCTAGCCAGTATTATGTTCGAGGTTTTCTTATTACACAGGCCAGTCGGCGGCGTCTAAGTCATCTAACTGTGCATCACAGTGCTCATTCCCTTGCCATTTGGCAATATATTCACCGTGTGGGTCGTATTGCTGGGTTTGTTTTGCCAAATTAAAGTGTCGCCCACCGCGCGGATCGACCCCAACCCCAGCAATATATTGCCAGTTGCCCCAATTAGCGGCTACATCGTAATCAATAAGTTGTTGTTCAAAGTAAGCAGCGCCATAGCGCCAGTCTAGTTGTAGTTCGTTGACCAAACAGCTGGCTGCAATTTGTCGTGAACGGTTAGTGATAAAGCCCGTTGCGTTAAGCTCTTTCATAATAGCGTTAACTAGCGGAAATGGGGTACTGCCTTGGCACCATTTTGCAAAACGGTTCGGGCTAAAAGTGGTAAGTGGCGAGCTTTGTTTTTTACCTTTAAAAGTAAATAACTGATGCTTCACATTAATTGCATGCCACTTAAAATACTCACGCCAGAGCAATTCAAACTTGATCCAGTATGTTGATTCATTTTCCCCATGCTGCGCTTCATAGGCATCTACTGCACAAAAAATTTGCTTGGCACTAATACAACCAAAAGCCAGCCAGCTACTAAATTTAGTCGAGTTATCAAAGCCATCCAGCTCATTACGGGTGATTTTATAGCTGCTTGGTAAAGCTGATGAAAAGTACTGTAGACAATGCGCAAGGCCGGCTTTGTGTCCACCTTGGAGTAAAGGGTTTCCTGTTGGCGGCTCTGATATAGGCTGTTTAGCACATAAAATAATAGGCGGTGGAAGTCTTTTTGCTGAGAACGGCACTGCGGATAAACTGATACCAGTGGCTTCGATTTTTTTTCTAAAAGGGGTAAAGCCGGTTGGTAAATCAGCAAGTTCAAAGGGCAGTTGTTGCTGTTGATATAAGGTATCTTGCATCACAGATTTAAATACCACAGTAGCGCATTTCGATTTAAGCGCGGTAATTTGGCGTTGCTCATAAACGCCTATTTGCTCGCTATAAACTACTTCATCAATGCCAAGCTCATTAATACGCTGTGTTAATACCCTTACCGGATCGCCTTCTAAAATATGCAAGGTTTGGCCAAGCCCTAAAACAGACTCCTGTAGCTCGTATAGGCTTTGCATTAGAAAGCGTTGTTTATGTACACCATAGGGTTTTTGTTGATAGTTATTGCTTTTAAACCAAGCAGGATTGATCACAAATACGATATCAAGTTCACATTGTTGTTGTGATAAATCATTGAGTATGGGGTTGTCGTCAATGCGCAAATCATTTTGCAGCCAATACAGAATACGTTTTTTCATACTTATGCTCTGGTTTTTAAAATCATTTATTTTACGAAGCAAAAGCGAGCAGAGATTAGTTTTAAGGTGTTTAATAGGGCTTTAAAAAAAGGCGGTAACAATACCGCCTCTCAATTTGTTTGCGTTGTATCTTAGATAGCTAATTTCTGCTGTGCTATCCAGTCGTTAATTACATCTTCAAGTACCGCCATAGGAAGTGAACCTTGACCAATAATGGTATCGTGAAAGCTGCGTATATCAAATTGTGCGCCTAGTTCTTTTTCAGCTTTTGCACGCAGTTCGCGTATTTTAATTTCGCCCATTTTGTATGAAAGCGCTTGGCCTGGCCATGAAATATAACGGTCTATTTGATCTTCCACAGCGCTTTGTGGCAAGGCGGTATGATCAGCCAAATAATCAATCGCCTTTTGGCGGCTCCAGCCAAAGGCATGAATGCCGGTATCAACCACTAAGCGCACAGCACGCCACATTTCGTAGCCTAAACGACCAAAGTCACTGTATGGGCTTTGGTAAAAGCCTGCTTCTTTGCCTAAACGCTCTGTATACAGTGCCCAGCCTTCGCCAAAAGCCGAGTGGCTAAGAGTGCGTCTAAACTCAGGAACGTCTAACTCCATTGCAATGGCGTTTTGTAAATGATGCCCAGGTATGGCTTCGTGCAGGCTAAGTGCTTCTAAATTATATAAAGGTTGCAGTTTTGGGGTTGAGGCTAAAAAGTAAGTACCGGGCGAGCGGTTATCAGCAGGTGGCATATAAAACGCACCGCGACTCGCTGAGCCTTTTATAGTAAAGGTGTTACGCGGTAAATGGCCAAAGTAAGTGGGGAGTTTGCCATACATTTTTTGGGTTATAAAAGCGGTCTTTTCTAGCAAGTCTTGGGGATCGGTTGCGTAAAATTGTTCATCGGTTGCTAAAAATTCTAAAAAGTCACTGTAGCTGCCATCAAAACCAACGCTATCAATAATGACTTGCATTTGTGCTTTAATGCGCGCCACTTCTTTTAGACCAAGTTCATGAATTTGTTTAGGAGTAGCATTAGTGGTGGTGTAGTAATTAACCGTGTACTTGTAATAATCAAGGCCACCTTTGATGCTTGCAATACCCGGCTGCGATCTACAGTGCGGCATGTATTCGTTTTCAAAAAAGTCGTAAAAGTGCTGATAAGCAGGCACGACTTTTGAGGCAATTAACGCTTTAGCTTTATTTTGGTAAGTTTCTTTTTGCGCTGCGCTAAATGTATTAGGGATACGGGTAAATGGCTCATATAAGGCGCTATTCTCAGGTTGTTTAACTATATGGGCGCTAATACTTTGGCCATAATTTTTAAACGTTTCGCAGTAGTGGGTAAAACCAGTTTGAATGCCTTGCTTCATTAAATTAATGTTTTGCTGATTAAAATGCGGGTAATCACCAAGGCTAACTAAAAATGCATCGTAATCCTCAGCAGTTAAAAAGGCCATGTTAGCCGGTGCTTCTGCAAAGTAAGTATGCCAGCCACTTAAAAAATTAACCGGAAAGTATTTATCTTGGTAAAGGTAGCTTTGCTGCTCGGTTTCTCGCTCATATTTAAATAAGCGGTAGTTCATTAGCTGCTCGCTATTGAGTGTTTTAGGATCAATGCTGGCTAAGCTTTTTAGTACGCTGTTGTTATAAGCTTGGCGCTTAGCAATGGCTTGCTCGCTCCAATCGGGTAGGGTACCGTTGGGCTTCCAACCATCAGGATCGGTTCTAAAAAATATTTTTTCAGCTTTGGCGTTTTGCCAGTGGTTATCAATAATGGTTTTTAAATCGCTGTTACTGTCGGCTAAGCTTGGCAGCGAGGTGGCTGCTAAGGCAATAGCTAAGATTGTTTTTTTAAACATGTTGAATTTCACTTTTTAGAGTTTTAATTGTCATATGCGTGCCTATTTTACGATAATAACAAGTTCACTCAATTAATGCGTTGGTTTTATAACATTAAGGCGTGTGTTTAATTGCTCTCCTTACTTATTTTATTTATATAAAAATGGAGAAATAATTTTTTAAGAATAATGATTTAAACAGCACATAAAAGCTTACCAAGGGTATGTGGGGCAACCATACGCTTTGCACTTTGATGTCAAATAACCCTTTTACGAGTACTGTTACTTTATTTTAGATAAAAAAATAGCGTACTTTTATTGTACGCTATTTAATTTTGACCTAGCACCTAGCACCTAG
>NZ_PNCN01000114.1:0-13263 GCF_005886135.1 Pseudoalteromonas sp. S4741
GCTAAAGGCTAAAGGCTAAACAAGATAAAAAAAGCGTTGCTCAAGGGCAACGCTTTTTTGTATTTGCTTATTTATAATTTAGCTAATAACGGTGATTGTGGAATACCTACTCGAGGAAGTAGAGCCGGTGTTACCGCAAAGGCTGCTGGTAAACGTCCTTTTAACTCAGCCATTTTTGTTTGATTATTTTGCTGATCAAAAATGTAGTATTTTAAAACATCACCATAAGCACTTCCCTCTAAACTAGCTTGTTGCAGTGTGTCTAATGCTTTATCGTAATCTGCGCTATAAATATAAGCTAATGCCAAGTTTCCAGCAGATCCTGCGTGTAAGTTACCGTTAAGCTCTTTAGATAATTCCTCTAGCTCAGCAATAGCCAGTTCATAACGACCAAGTTGTATGTAGGCATGAGCAAGTGAGTTTTTTGTAAAATATGGCGGATTACTACCTGCTGGGTACCATGTTTCGTAGGCACTTAAGATATCTTCATATTGTTCAAGTTTAGAAAAAATATGAACTAGTAAAGTATAACTTTCTAATTTAATTTCTCCCTCTTCAAAACCTGATAGCACATCTCTATTTGCATACCATTTTTGAATATTTTTTGCCGTTTGTATTAGTTGTGTTGGTTGATCACTTTTTGCATCACCAGCTACCTCTAAAAGTTGCGCTAACTGTTGGTTATACTGATTACTAGCTGCGGGCTGTTTTTGCGCACTATGTTGTTCATTCTTTGGATTTTCATCAACAATTTGTGCTGCTGCCAACGCGCTAAAAGACAGTGCAGCCAAAGCCATTACCATATGTTTACTTTTCATTGTTTTTCCTTGTTTAACATTTTGATCCTTTGAATATTAAAACTCTTTGAGTGTTCAATATTCAAAAGAGGGGGAGTGAAAAAGTTATATTTAGATTTTTTTTCATGCTCAGAGAGTAACAAACTGGCTAAATCTAACTGATACTTACCTTTGAGTTTACGCATACATTTTTCGTCACAACTAAGCTCTAACTGCTCTTTTGCCAAACGCGCTAGTTTTGAGCATATTGGGTTCCACCAAAAAACACTTTCTATAAAGCAAATTAGCCATGTCCAATAAATATCACCTTGTTGTAAGTGCGTTAATTCGTGCTCAATAACAGAGTTTAATTCTTTTCGATTTTCCATCTCAGGAGTAAGCCAAACAACCGGATTGACTAATCCTGTTGCAAAAGCAGGCCCGCCAATTGAGGTGAATCTAATTGGATAGATACTGTTTGAACGTTTTGAGGTTTTGTATAGACTTGAATTAACTTGTAACTTTTTCACTAATTTTACGTACAGCATGATACGTAATATAAACAAGCCGATTCCGCTAAGCAGCAATACAGTCAAAATATGCTTTAATGATGGTAACCAACTCACCGAAGTAATAATGCTACTTTCTGATGTTGTGGCCTGCGCACTGGAAGGGGCTATTAACGTATTTAAAAAACTAAACTCAGCAACATTAACAGTATATTGCGATGTACTTTCAAATAATGGCAATTGAGAAAAGTATTGCCAAGGAACAAACCAGGCTATTAAAGCCAGCATTATTACGTAAAAATTTAATCTAGAAGGGCACTTTTCATCCCTAATGATGCAAGCAAACTACACACACTAATAATTGTGCAAGTTACAAAATAATCCATCATAACCTTCTCCTTTAATCTTGCTTTTTATTTTTCAGTAGCGATTGTAGGTACTCAATATCCTCGTCATTCAGCTTTTCTTCTTTAATAAAATGGGCAATTAAGCTGCGAGAGTTACCTTTAAAAAAACGCTGCATAAAGCTAGGCATTGCTTGTGCTGAAAATGCGCTTTGAGTGATCACTGATTTAAATACGATCGCTCTCCCCTCTTGCCCACAGCGTACTATCGCCTCTTTTTGCTCCAACCTATCGACAATTGTTTTCACCGTTGTGTAAGCTACTTTTTTGTCTTTTCTTGTATCAGCAAGTAGGGCTTTATGTAATTGGCTAGCCGTGCATGGCTCGTGTTGCCAAAGCAACTGCATAATATCTAATTCAAATTCACTGAGTTTCATTTTAACCTCTATTACTACACCTGTAGTTCTTAACTGTTACAAATGTAGTAATAAGCGTTCAGTGTGTCAATATAAAAATTATATAATTTAAAATAAAAAATAAATTTAGAGGTGGGTAAATACATAAACGATAAGAGGCATCATTATCGAAGTGAGCATATGTAATGAGGTGTCATTTTTTGTATTTATCGCTTTAGTACTTTAGCATTCCTGCCGATAGTTAAATTAGTAACGAAAACATTATGGATAATAAACCGTGATACAGCTAAATAAACACTCAGCCTTTTACGTTAAAATTACAGCCGAAAAAACAAATATTGCACTACAAACAAAAGACACAACAAAAAATCAGGACAACACTGATTATCAATTATCAGACAAAGAACGCAATAAACTCTCAGGAAAAAAGGCTGAGCAAAATGCTGAAAAAACAGCAAGTTCAGAAATGCCTGAATATATCGCTAAAATGATAGAGCAACTTAAGGAGCTCAAGCAGCTGCTTGAAGAACAAAAAGAGCAACTCACTCAATTACAAGCTCAATCGGACCAAGAAGACGAGGCAATACAGGCACAAATTGAAGCACAAGCAAACATCGTTTCATCAACACAATCTCAGGTAATTGCGCTCGTGCAAATGATCGGCCAAGCCATGAAGGATGCAGGTATTACAGACGCGGGGGCACTTGTAAGTGCCATTGTTTGAATTTTCAGAGCAAAGATTTCAATAATAAATAGCCTACCCTAGCGGTTAAAAAACTACGCTGTGCTTGCGTTCTCACTCTCCATCTAACAGTGCTTGCTGATAAATTTTATTAAACTCTTCAGCAGGTAAATCAGCCGCAAAGTGATATATAAGCGCTTTGTATTTATCGCTTTGAATTAATTTTGAGAGTGTATTATTAAAGTTCTGCATAAATTTCATATAACACGTTGTTAAAACTTTATAGGTTTTTCAAAAAATGGAGTTTGAAAATGCGAAAAGAGTTCGAATTCACGGTCAAGGGTCATAAAATTAAAATTGTTAACTCATGGTTTGGTGGTGCAATACTATATGTTGATGGCGATTTTCGTGATCAAGATTCTACTTTTATTGCTAATGGCAAAACGGCACTTCTTTCAGCTAAACTTGCTGACTTTGGTATTTTAGAGATTTTCCCCATATCTGCTTTAATATCTGTAGAAATGGATGCATTTTTAATTACGGACGATGAAAGGTTGCAAGTATACAGCTCACATAAGCGTTTAACCTTAGCACAGCAGCGATTAGCAAAATAAACACATAGGTAAAATATGAAACTATTAATGGCCCCTTTAATACTCATTATTGCTGGATGCAGTAGTGTTGCGCAAAAAGATGAACAATATTCGCCGTGCTCTGAGGCGTGGTTTAACTATGTTGAGCAGCAAATTAATACCGGTGACGGTTATGGACATGGGCCAGACATTGGCTCTTTAGACTGGCGCTCTGTGATCATGTTTAAACTCGGTATTAGAGATAAGCCAAATGTACCAGAATTAAACACACAGCTGTGGTGTCAGTTTATTGATGAAAATTATATTTAAAGCCAGCTTAACTTTATGAGTTGAAATTTGTTTAGTTAGGTTGGGTTTATAACCCAACCTTGTATCTACGTTATATAACATAACGCAGAGCAGCTTACAGCTGCTCTTTAACTAATCCCCAAATACTTATGTACTTGAATTGATAAGCGCCAGTTTTTAGCGATACAAGTATCAATGGCTAATTTAGTGGCTGAGGCTTTTTGGCTGATTGGCTGCAAATATACCAGTTTTGGGTTTACGCCGGTGGCGGTAAATAGCTCTTCCAGTTCTTCTACGTGTTTTTGCATAGCAACTGGGTGTTTAATTTCATCGGCGCGTTGCATGGCACTACTGAGTACTTTGTAGCCACCGCGCATATTAATTTTTGGCGATACCGTGACCCACGTTTGTGCAGGGGCGAGTATTTCGAAGGTGCCACTGGTTTCTATTTGTGTGCTAAAGCCATGATCATGCAGTAAATTACATACTGGATTTAAATCGTACATGCAAGGTTCGCCACCGGTTATAACAACATGCTTGGCGGTATAGCCACGGGACTTAAATAATTCAAGTACCTGCGCTGCGCTCGCCTCAGCCCAATGATCTGAGTCGGCTTTTTTTTCTACCGTGTCATCAAGTGATACTTTATATACGTTATCAACATCCCAGGTTTGCTTTGTGTCGCACCATGAACATCCCACAGGGCAACCTTGCAGGCGTAGAAAAATAGACGGCGTACCAGTAAAACTCGCTTCACCTTGAATGGTTTCAAACACTTCATTAATTTTGTACAAAAGAAATCTCACTTACAACCTGACGGCAAAATTGTTACTATTAGAAATCACAAAGCACGGTGCAAAAATTGTCATTTATGCCTTGGCCGTGTAGTATATCGCGCCCTGATATAAACCTCTATCAAAACTAAAGAGCAAACCACGTATGACGCAAAAAGTAGTTGTTATTTATTCCGGCGGTATGGACTCATTTACTGTATTAAATAAAGCCCTGCAGCAAGGCCATGATGTTTATGCCCTCTCGTTTGATTATGGTCAGCGTCATGTTAAAGAACTTAAAGTCGCCGCCAGCGTATGTGAAAAGCTAAATGTACCGCACAAAATTGTTGATATATCGGCAATTAATCAGCTTATTGGTGGTTCGTCGTTAACAGACGATATTGATGTGCCAGAAGGCCATTACGAAGAAGAAAGCATGAAAAGCACCATTGTGCCTAATCGCAACATGATTTTACTTTCTTTAGCGGTAGGTTATGCGGTGTCGCTTAAAGCAAGCAAAGTATATTACGGTGCGCATTCGGGCGATCATGCTATTTACCCAGATTGCCGCCCTGAGTTTGTTAAAAAGATGGATGATGTGTGTCGTATTGCAAATTACGATGCGGTAGAAATTTTTAGCCCGTATTTAAATAATACTAAAATCGATATTTTAACCGATGGTATTAAAATGGGATTAGACTACAGCCAAACATGGACCTGTTATAACGGTCGTGATAAGGCCTGTGGCAAATGTGGCGCTTGCCAAGAACGTTTAGAAGCCTTTGAGCTGAACAACGTAACCGACCCGCTTGAATACGAGTAAAGTTTAAATTAAGCACACTATAAGGCTACCAAGGGTAGCCTTTTTTAGCATGAAAAAACATTAAAGCCAGCGTTTTACCCGCGATTTGTAATCCTCAAATTGCTCACCAAATAACTGATGTAACGCCCGCTCTTCGGGAATGATTTGAAACAGCGTTAAATAACCAACGTAGCCCACAATACCTAAAAAAGCCCAAATAGAGCTTAGCCACACGCCCCACCCCGCCAGTATAAAAGCAAAGCCTAAATACATAGGGTTACGTGAGAGTTTATATACCCCTGAGGTAACTAAGCTTGTTGCTTGCTCAGGTTTATTTGGTAGTACCGTGGTTTTGGCTAAACGAAAACTGACGACCCCGGCAATACAAAAGAAACAACCTATAGCGACTAATCCTAATGCTAGGTAAGTTATGAAGGCGGTAAAGTCTATTACTGTGTAATGCGCAATCAGTGCCATAACAGCAGCGAAAAATACCACAACGACAACCGGTGGAATTTTATTATTTAACATACCTATTCCTTGTATCGATTAAAAAACTACATGGTTACTATATGGTGGCGGTACAAATAATAACAATGACTTTATAAATACAAATAAAGTTACAATTTATTGCCTTTATCGGCGCTTAATTATGGTTATAATTTAAACTTAAAATAAAATTAAAGGAAGTAATTATGTCTGGCACAACAATGATAGTTCTCATTGTACTTATTTCTGTAGGTTCGGGGGTTATTTACGATATGTATAAAAAGCACCTTGAGTTTAAACATAAAGTTCAAGACAACAATCAAGATGCTCATAAGCAACTAGCAGAAGTAACCGCGCAAGTGACTGAACTTAAACAACGAGTACAAACACTTGAAGCCATTGTTACCGACTCAAGCTATAGCGTAAAACAAGAAATAAACAAACTATAGCCGTCCCTTAGTTATAAATAATTAGGGTATAAATGTGCATTTTCTGGCTGCTCTATACCATGGGCAGCTAAAAATCCGCCAATGGCTTGTCCACACCCTTGAGGTGCCCTGCCGCTGTCTATTTCAAAGTTTAACTGATTCGCCTCTTGCTTACCCATAGAACATAAACTAACTGAACTTGGTGAACGCATGGCAATGCTTAACTCCCCTACCTGCTCTGCGTGTACATGTTTACTAAAGCGCGCAAAGCCTTGGTATTTAAAATGCTCACTCACATACTCGTTACTTACAGCAACCAGTGCGGCAATAAAGCTATGTAAAAAGCTGTTGGTTGTTGCATCAGGTGCTAAAAATGACAAAGTTTTATTATTAAATTCGCTTAGCTGACAACTATCGCAATGAAGTTTAACCGTATACACCTGCTCGCCGGTGATTATGGCTTGGCAGTTAATTAGCGCAATTTTATTATCCGCAAACACCAGGCGCTCTATCAGGTCGTTCAATGGAATATTTTTAAACGATGTGCTTTTAACAAGCTCAGGGTTTTGCGCCATAACAGGTAAATCATGATGATTATTAAACGGCGTGCTGGTTGCGCCTTGATGCTGCAGCTGAAAAAGCTCTCTTACTTCATGCTCGCGTGCCACTTTCAATGCTAAAAATGCTGTTTGAATAAGCTCTGAGGTTGGCAAATTTTGCTCTACTGGCCAGCGACGACCAAACAGTAACTTTTTTGCTTTGTTCTCAGCACGGTAATTATCTGGACTAAGTACCGCTACTTGCAGATAAATATCACTGTTTTTTTCTGCAGCTAACACACTAAAGTGGTTGGAAAAACTAATGTCGTTAAGCACTTCATTAACGCTGGCTAGCGTATGTTTGTAACGTAAAAAATGCTGGGGAACAATCCAGTTATTATTGGCCAATTGCACTAACGGTGCATACGAAATCGGTTGCTCGTAACTGTGTTGCCACTTTTGCCCATCGCCCAATAATGGCTCAATTTTTATATTTTTATCTGACATATTTAAACCAAATAAATCCGCCTGATGGCAAGATATTAACTATGAAGCACTTTACGTAGTTAATCACAAAAACCGATCACACTGACTTAGCATTCAAATACTCGTTGATACTCTGTTATAACTTTTTGATAGTAAAGTCTATCTTTATTGAGCATTCGAGTATAATGGTTAAGCAATTGCTGCTGATATTGATGATGTTGTGGATTGTGTTTATCCCACATTTGAGCACCGGTTTGAGTGAGTGTTTGGCTGGCATTTACACTAACGTGTAATACTTCGTAAAAACGTTTGTTTTCAACAATAATTTGCTCGTTTTCGAGCTTTAAATTACAGGCTTTTAAACCTGCACGCACTTTGTAAAGATGCTGAATGGGGCAAATAATAAAACTGAGTTGGTGCAAGCTTTGCGGGTTGTTGGCAATAATTTGTTCAATAAGCTTTAAACATAAATCGCCCCCCACACCAGCAATAACCACCACTTGCTTTGCAGCTGTTGACAATTTAATCTGCGCAACATCTTCGCAGCGCACTTGCCATGAAGGTAAAGACTTTCCTTGCTCAAATTGTTGCAGCGACTGTTCGAGCGCTTCCATTAACGTTGGAATAATATCCACAAAATTTATATGTTTTGCTATACCGCGCTCAAGTAACGCCATCCCTAAAAAGCCATGATCGCAGCAACAATCCCAAACAATATCGTAAGGCTCTGTAATTAATGAATTGATGGCGTTTAAACGTTTACTCAGTTTCATTTAACTCACTATGTTTTTGTTTTGTACACCAATGCTTTTAAGCTTTTATCGCTATCAATTTCAATAAAGCGATCAGTCGGTTCTAGGCGTTTAACAAACTCAATAGCACCTTGAGTATGTTCTTGAATAAGTGCTTTAAAGTCATTTTCGGAAAGCTCTGGGCTATTAGCGCATAACAACAGCTGTGTAGTGTCGTTTAAAAGCTCAGGGAGTCTGCGCAGCACTTTTTGGTAGTCTTTTGTTAATATAAAACTGCCTTTTTGAAAGCTGGGTGGATCAACAATAATTAAATCAAACGGTGCGGCTTTTTTTAGCTTACCAAACGACTTTAAAATATCATGCGGTAAAAAACTGACGCCCCTATCAACATTGTTTAATTGATGGTTTTGCTTACCGACTTTTAACACGCCTTTGCTCATATCCATGTTCATCACATGATCGGCACCGCCGTGCATAGCCGCTACCGAAAAACCACAAGTATAAGAAAACAGGTTAAGTACTTTGGCATGTTTACTATTGTGCATGACAAACTCACGGCCTTTTCGCATATCTGGAAAAATACCGGTGTTTTGCTTACTCATTAAATCAACCAAAAAACGCACACCATTTTCGGCTACGCTATGGCGCGCGGGCAATTGCCCATGCACTAAGGTATTGTGGCTTTGCAGCCCCGCTCGCTGCTGATACACCAATGCAGTAATTAGCTCTGGATGATGTTGTTGTGCCCACTGCCATAACGTATCGGTGAGCGTAGTGAGTGTAACCTCATCAATTTCACTGTATGACACCAAAAACAAACTCGGTGGATAAAAGTCTAAGTTAATATGGCTTAGCGCTTCTACGCTGTGGCCGCGACCATGAAATACGCGGCATAATTCGTTATCTGCAAAAGGCGTGTCTGCTAATGCATTAATAAGAGGAGTAAAATCGATTGTCATTTAATTAATCAACTGTTGTTGTAGTTCATGTATTTCGTCGCGTACAGAGGCGGCTTTTTCAAATTCTAAATCACTGGCGTAGGCATGCATTTTGGTTTCAAGCTGCTTAATTTGCGTGGCAATTTCTTTCGCACTAAGAATTTTTTTAGACTCTTTACGAATAAGCTGCAAGTTATCTTGTGGTGAGGCATCTTCACCTACATCCATTACATCAAGTATCTTTTTAACCAAGGCACTGGGCTCAATACCGTGCTTAACATTATAAGCGTGTTGTATTTCTCGGCGTCGGTCAGTTTCTTCAATGGCTTTGGCCATCGATTTAGTGATTCTATCGCCGTATAAAATAGCACGACCATCAAGATGGCGAGCAGCACGGCCTATGGTTTGAATAAGCGAGCGAGCTGAACGTAAAAAGCCCTCTTTATCGGCATCTAAAATAGCAACTAGTGCCACTTCTGGCATATCTAAGCCTTCACGTAGTAAGTTAATGCCTACTAACACATCAAACACACCGGCTCGTAAATCACGAATAATTTCAACCCGCTCTACAGTGTCTATGTCAGAGTGTAGGTAGCGTACTTTTACATTATGTTCGCTTAAATAATCAGTTAAATCCTCAGCCATGCGTTTGGTCAGGGTTGTTACTAACACGCGCTCTTTTGCTTCAACACATTTGTAAATTTCTGAGAGTAAATCATCAACCTGATCGCCTACCGGGCGAACTTCAATAACAGGGTCAAGTAAGCCGGTTGGACGAATAACTTGCTCTGCAACTTCGCCGTTGCTGCGCTCTAATTCAAAGTCACCCGGGGTAGCCGATACATAAATGGTTTGTGGTGCAATGGCCTCAAACTCTTCAAAACGCAGTGGCCTGTTATCCATAGCTGAGGGCATTCTAAAACCATATTCAACGAGGTTTTCTTTACGGCTTCTATCGCCTTTATACATGGCACCAATTTGCGATACGGTTACGTGCGATTCATCAATAATCATTAATGCATCATCGGGTAAATAGTCCAGTAATGTTGGCGGTGGATCGCCAGGTGTGCGCCCCGATAAGTAACGACTGTAGTTTTCAATACCGGAGCAATAACCAAGCTCGGTCATCATTTCTATGTCGTATTGGGTACGCTGAGCTATGCGTTGCTCTTCTACTAACTTATTAGCGCTGAGCAATTGTGCTCTGCGCTCTTTAAGCTCAACTTTTATTTTTTCGATGGCTTCGAGAATTTTTTCTCGTGGCGTTACATAGTGAGTTTTAGGATAAATAGTGGCACGCACTATGTGTTTTTCGACGGCACCGGTTAGAGGATCAAAAATACTTAGGCGTTCAACTTCATCATCAAACATTTCTACACGCACTGCATAGGTATCTGATTCAGCTGGAAATATATCCACAACTTCACCACGAACGCGGTATGTACCGCGACTAAAATCAATATCGTTTCGCGTATATTGTAGCTCTGCAAGACGGCGCAGCATGTCACGTTGGTCGACCTTTTCACCCACTTTTAAAAGCAGCATCATTTTCATGTATGAATCAGGATCGCCCAGACCATAAATCGCCGATACCGATGCAACAATTATAGTATCGCGACGCTCTAACAGCGCTTTAGTGGCGCTGAGCCGCATTTGCTCAATGTGTTCATTGATGGATGCATCTTTTTCAATAAAGGTGTCACTGGCTACCACATAAGCTTCTGGTTGGTAGTAATCGTAGTAAGATACAAAGTATTCAACCGCATTATGCGGGAAAAATTCTTTCATCTCGCCGTATAATTGAGCCGCTAAGGTTTTATTGTGCGCCATAATAATAGTGGGGCGATTTAAATCACTAATGATATTAGCCATCGTGAAGGTTTTTCCCGTCCCTGTTGCACCTAATAAGGTTTGATGAGCAAGCCCTGCTTCTAAACCTTCGCACAACTGAGCGATAGCGGTAGGCTGATCCCCAGCGGGTTTAAATTTTGATTCTAACTGAAAATGATCGCTCAATGACTACACTCCTGTAATGCTTGACTGCTTAACGCTTCAATTTCTTTCATAAACCACTTGTAGGCTACAAATGCTGTAAATAAATTACCAATGGTCGCGCCAATAAACAAGCCGATTAAGCCTGCAAGTTCGTTCCCGATATACGCAAAGGGAATATAAAAAACAAACAACCGAATAACGCTCAAAACTAAGGCGTTCATGGGTTTGTGTAAAGCGTTAAACGAGGAGTTGGATAAAATGATCACTCCTTGCAAGCCATAACTTAATGGGATGGTATAAATAAACAATTTTATGACATCAACAACGGCTTGCTCTTTACCAAATATTTCACTAATGACGCCAGAAAACATAATTAATAAAATATAAATAACAAACTGCCATAACATCACAAATTTTAAGGTTCTTAGGTAGGCATCCTTTACGCGAGAAAAATGACTCGCTCCAAAGTTTTGACTAATAAAAGGGGGCAAGGTCATCGACAAGGCTAATACCACTAAACTCGCTATTGATTCTATTCGACTCCCTACCCCAAAAGCAGCCACGGCTTCGGGGCCATGATGAGCAACCAATGCCGTCATTACTGCCATAGCAACTGGGGTGAGCATGTTAGCACCCGCTGCCGGTAAACCAATTTTTAAAATTTTACGAATTGCACCAATAACAGTTTGTTTGCCCGCTTTTAAACTAAGCAACTGCTTTTTAACAATTAATATGTAAAAAATAATCGCCACTCCAACTGCCCAAGCTATAACACTGGCAATGGCAGCCCCTTTAATGCCTAATGCGGGAATGGGACCAAAGCCAAAAATCAGCATGGGATCGAGTACAGCATTTATAAGCCCCGCTCCACCCATAATAATACTCGGTGTTTTAGTATCGCCACTGGCTCGCAGTACAGAATTACCAATCATCGGGGTAATTAAAAATACACTGCCTAAAAACCAAATACTGATATATTCATGAATTAGCGGGAGTACTTGCTCCCCTGCCCCAAGCAACGTAAATATGGGATCAATCAATAAATAGCCACTAGCAGATAAAATTAATACTAATGTTACCGCTACCAACAACGAAACACTGGCATCAAAGCGCGCTTCTTCTAAATTGTTACTGCCTAATGCTTTTGCAATAACCGCAGAAGTCCCTATACCTAAACCAATTGCTAAACTAATCACGGTAAAAGTAACAGGAAATGTAAAACTAACTGCAGCAAGCGGCTCTGTACCCAATAAACTAATAAAAAAAGTATCAACTATATTGAACATCATCAGGGTAATCATCCCAAAGATCATTGGAACGGTCATTTTCTTTAACGTAGGCAAGATTGGAGCAGTGAGTAAATCAGGGCGAGTATGTGATTGAGAATGTGCGCGCATAAAATAAATAAGCCTCTTTTACTGAGCAGCATATTTTAAAGCATCCGGAGAGTTCAAGCCATGCTTTATTAAATCTAAACAACTAAATCAGCCTTTAATCTACAAACTATTACTTTTACGCTGTTGTAAATAAATTTTGTACAAACACATTAAAAATCAAATTAAATACACTTATGTAACTTTTGCAACATTTACCTTTTAGATTTTGTTGCTTTATTACACAGTTAGCGATGATACTTTATCGTCACGAAAAATTTTATTTATCGTTTAGGTGGCTATCTAAGCTGAATCATAAGCCTTTGTTTTTTTAATATATAAAAAAAAGCTTTTTAATACTTGAAATCGTTGTAGCGCCCTACAATGCTGGAGGTGCTGATGTTCTTAAAGTTTCATAAACAGAGTTATCCACAGAAACCGTGGATAACTCAATCAACCCCACGTTTATAAAGGGCTACAACGTGGTGCTAAATTGTTAGATCATTTGGTTTTTTCCGTTACCAATATGCAAACAGCGTTGTATGCCCCCGTTATGTGTATGAAGGTGATATTTTCTTAGGCTAATATCAGTGAGTAACACATTCAAACAGGTAGCTAACTCATTGATTGTTTTATTTTTGTACAAGGCATTGCTGCAGTCAAAATTTATATTATGCTTTAGCGCTAATTTTAGTTTACGTAACTAATACGCATTTAGTTCAACCGTTTTAACGTACCAAAATAAAAAGGAGCCATTTATTTTAAATAAGTTAATTATCGCTTTATAAAAAATACAGGAAATAGAACGCGTTTTTGCTATTAAAAGCCGTTTTCTTAAATTTTACTCATCACTTTATTGCCTCAAATTACAAACTTCATGCAAATATTGCCCTGTTTTTATAAAACAATATCACTGCGCTTTACTTAAATAGTGTTACAAAACGCGCAGATTGCACATAAAAACAACGAATAGACCTCTTTTTTGAATTTATGATCTTTTATATGTTGACACTTTGCTATGCGGTCATTAATATTTCGCCCCGTTGAAAGGCAAGACGCTTCCCCCTTAGCTCAGTTGGT
>NZ_PNCN01000115.1:0-433 GCF_005886135.1 Pseudoalteromonas sp. S4741
TGGAGGCGTAAATGGACGAACCTGTCGGTTTACTTCAAGTACCCAGATTACGTGCGAAAAGCCATTTATACCACCAATGCTATCGAGGCGGTTCACCGCCAGTTTAGGAAATTGACCAAGACTAAAGGCGCATTCCCGAATGAAAATAGCTTGATGAAATTATTGTATGCAGGCATATTGAACGCCTCGAAGAAATGGACAATGCCAATCCACAGTTGGAACCTGACATTGTCGCAATTAGCCATTCACTTCGAAGGTAGGTTAGATGGCGTGCTAGATATTTAGCAATTTAGGCTGACACAGAATTCTGAACGCCCTCCAAATGGTTGCAACTAGCAGCAGATGAGCAACAAGGAAACGCCTCTAATTTGGAGCGCCAAGTAACCAAGCCCCTACAGATGCTTTAGGGTGGTCTGGTCTAGGGTGCGAGTAT
>NZ_PNCN01000116.1:0-976 GCF_005886135.1 Pseudoalteromonas sp. S4741
CACCGCCAGTTTAGGAAATTGACCAAGACTAAAGGCGCATTCCCGAATGAAAATAGCTTGATGAAATTATTGTATGCAGGCATATTGAACGCCTCGAAGAAATGGACAATGCCAATCCACAATTGGAACCTGACATTGTCGCAATTAGCCATTCACTTCGAAGGTAGGTTAGATGGCGTGCTAGATATTTAGCAATTTAGGCTGACACAGAATTCTGAACGCCCTCAGTTAGTTGTCGCCTCAAGTTAAATTTTATGCCGCCCGCATTTCTTCTTTTTTCTCCGGATTTAAATTTACTTCATTTATCATTGACCAATCTCGTGACTTTCCTGACCAGCGACTTGGGTTATTCAATTTAGCAGCGTCGTTTACCTGCTGACGCTTGGCTAATATTTCTTTATCTAAACCTGAATGACGTTGGTTTGGCGTCACAAATTTTATACCACTGTGTAGATGCTCATTATTGTACCAATCAACGAACCCACTTACCCATTCTCTTGCTGCGCTTATATCTTCAAATGCCTTTTCTGGGTATTCTGGGCGATACTTTAACGTTTTAAATAGCGACTCAGAATACGGATTGTCATTACTTACTGATGGTCGACTAAATGATGGTACAATGCCTAACTCCTGTAATGTTGCCAACAATGTCGCGCCTTTCATTGGGCTACCATTATCTGAGTGCAACGTGACTTGCTCGCGCTTTATTTGCTCTCTACTGCAAATATCCTTCATTAAGTCTGCGGCTAATTCACTTAATTGTGTGTCGTAAACCTGCCAACCAACAACCTTTCGGCTAAAAATGTCCATCACTAAATATAAGTAGAAAAACTGCCCTTTTACGCTCGTTGGTAAATAGGTGATATCCCAAGTATATACTTCATTTGCACGCACGGCCTTGAATGCTCTTGGCTTTTTCATTGGCTTAGTTGGTTTCACTTTTTCTCGATGCGTTAATAAGTTATGTGCCTTCATA
>NZ_PNCN01000117.1:0-377 GCF_005886135.1 Pseudoalteromonas sp. S4741
ACCTGGCGGTTTACTTCAAGTACCCAGATTACGTGCGAAAAGCCATTTATACCACCAATGCTATCGAGGCGGTTCACCGCCAGTTTAGGAAATTGACCAAGACTAAAGGTGCATTCCCGAATGAAAATAGCTTGATGAAATTATTGTATGCAGGCATATTGAACGCCTCGAAGAAATGGACAATGCCAATCCACAATTGGAACCTGACATTGTCGCAATTAGCCATTCACTTCGAAGGTAGGTTAGATGGCGTGCTAGATATTTAGCAATTTAGGCTGACACAGAATTCTGAACGCCCTCCAAATGGTTGCAACTAGCAGCAGATGAGCAACAAGGAAACGCCTCTAATTTGGAGCGCAAATTAACCAAGCCACTCC
>NZ_PNCN01000118.1:0-26045 GCF_005886135.1 Pseudoalteromonas sp. S4741
ACACCACATAGGCTCTGCCTTGCCTAAATACCAAACATACTGCTGTAAATTTAACCTTGAAAGGTCAACAGACCCTAAATAAAATGCTGTTAATACAAGGTAATGCAGTGATTTCTTCTACCCAGCCTAACGGCGCTGGCAACTGAGAATAACGCGCTTTGTTATGGGTTAATTTAACCGGCTTTTTGCTCTCTGGATTGGCAATAATAATGGCAATATCTGCCTCTTCGAGCATTTGCTTATCGTTATCACTATCCCCTAGCGCAATAATGCTTAGCGGCTTAGTAAACTGCGCAGTAAACTGTTTCACTAGCCATTGTTGCGCCATGCTTTTATCGGTATTTTTACCAATGTGAATAAAGCGCCCGCCTACTTTAACGTCGTAGCCGTACACTGTTATTGCGTTTATAAATTCGTTGAGTTTGTGCTCTTCGCCATGCCAGCAGAGCGGATCTGAATATTGACGATTCTGTGCTTGCGCCGCCTGTATCGCGTTTAACCCAGTGATGTGCATTACCTGCTCACACGATAACTCACTGAATAAACTATATTGATCGCCGTAGTCTTTTTTTAAGTGTGTTAAATCAGCCCATAAATTGCTAATGGGTGCCGCAAATGAATAACACCAATAGCCTTGGTATTCGCTGCAGTCAATGGGCCTGAGACTAAAATAATTTTTAGGAATATAAACAGCCGAGCCATTTTCAACAATAAAAGGCTGTTTAATATTGAGCGCTTGTTGCAGTGCCACTACTTCACTAAATGTTTTACTGGTATTAAATACCACGGGTACACCACTGTATTGCAGCTCTTGTAGTAAGGTATCTACCGCATCGGTGTTGTAATCACTGTGATTGAGCAATGTGCCATCTAAATCGGTAAAAATAATGGGCTGACCAATACTATCGTTCGTAAGCACCATCGCAGTTACATCACGATTACTATCAAGCTCTATAAGTGCATTTGCTTTAGCACTGAGGGTATTGAGGTTTTCACGAGTGATGCGTTCAAAATGAGCAATAAACCACAATAACTGCTCATCGGTCATAGTGCCTGCGCCCTGCCCTTGTTTGGCAATTAACTTGTGCTCTTGCTCTTGTCGCCAGGCAAACACATCATCAAAACTTGGGGCTTTGAGCATTATTGTGTAGTCGATTTTATCAAAAACGGTTTTATATTCATTGGCTAAACAGCTGTTAATACAGCGACGCCACAACCCTTGTTGATCGTATGATTTTTCTAGCTCATTAATAGGCTCAACTAAAGTAAAAGGCTGCTGTGGTTCACTGGCTACACACCACCCTTCTAAAATAACAATATCGACCGGCTGACTATTGGTTAACCA
Source organism: Pseudoalteromonas sp. S4741 (assembly GCF_005886135.1). Classification (NCBI taxonomy): domain Bacteria; kingdom Pseudomonadati; phylum Pseudomonadota; class Gammaproteobacteria; order Alteromonadales; family Pseudoalteromonadaceae; genus Pseudoalteromonas; species Pseudoalteromonas sp. S4741. Next base: position 1,346 of record NZ_PNCN01000118.1, read on the forward strand.
TTTGTTTGTTGCTACCGGTTCATCTTGTTGCTTGTCAAAACGTGGCAGCGGTACATTTACTTCTGCATTTAATAAACGGCTAATGGTGTTATCCATCAACGCAACATCATGTGTACCCGGTACACCTCTAGTGGCGAATAAACAATGCACATCTTGGGCTAACTGCTGACGTTTTTGAGTTGATAAATAAAAGTCATCAATAGAGAGCGCAACACAATTTAGGTGGGTGTTTTGCTCAAACCAAGTCACTAAATAGTCACCAAGCGTGGTTTTTCCTGAGCCTTGGCAGCCGTTGATGGCAACAAATAAAGGCGCATTTTTTTTGCTGGTTAAAATATCCTGAGCAATCACAGAAAAATACTGCTCACTAATATATTGATATTTCAACGGCAATTGATGTTTTACTAAAAAAGCATTTATATCCACACTATTGGCCTCCAATATAACAACCCCTAATTCAACTATAGGGTATGAATAAGGAAATGCAGTTACTAGACCAATATTATTTATTGTTACTTTTTAGTAGGTTAAAAAAAAAAGCGCATTTAAAATGCGCTTTTTTGGTGCAATATTTTTAACCACAGTGCAAATTTAATTCTCGTTGCTCTGTGCTTTTGGGAATACTAAATTTAATACTATACCTAAAACAGCGCATAAGCTCACACCTTCAAGGCTGAACTGGCTGCTACCAATGTGCATACCACCAATACCGCAAATTAAAATAAGCGCCACAATACTTAAATTGCGAGGCTCACTTAAGTCATCGCCCGATTTAACTAAGGTATTTAAGCCAATAACGGCAATAGAGCCAAATAATAAGATCATTATGCCACCCATTACAGGGACCGGAATGGTTTGCAAGCCCGCGCCCATTTTAGCCACAAACGCCAAACAAATTGCAATAATGGCAGTCCACATCATCACTTTAGGGTTAAAGTTTTTAGTTAGCATTACCGCACCGGTTACCTCTGAGTAAGTGGTGTTAGGTGGGCCGCCAAATAATGACGCAGCAGACGTGGCTAACCCATCACCAAATAAAGTGCGATGTAGCCCTGGCTTTTTCAAATAGTCTTTTTTTGTAACTTGGCTAATTGCCATCATGTCACCAATGTGTTCAATAGCAGGCGCAATTGCCACCGGCACCATAAACAAAATGGCTTGCCATTTAAACTCTGGCAGTACAAAGTTAGGCACTGCCAACCACTGTGCATTACTGACTGTTTCAAACTGCACTACACCCATAAATAACGATAGCGTGTAACCGGCAACAACACCGGCTAAAATAGGTATTAGTTTAAATACCCCTTTGCCCCACACGGCAAACACTAAAGTGACTAGTAATGAGAACATAGAGATAATAATGGCACTATCGTAGGCAATAATTTGTGTACCACCATCGCCACTTTTACCCATGGCCATATTAACCGCAGCTGGCGCGAGTGCTAGGCCAATCACCATAATGACTGGGCCGACCACAATTGGCGGCAAAATTTTATGTAAGGTTTTTGTGCCTTTAAACTTCACCAATAAACTCAACAGCATATAAGTAAAGCCCGCTGCCATTAAGCCGCCCATAGTGGCGGGTATGCCCCACATTTGCACTGAGGCAATAATGGGTGCAATAAACGCAAATGACGAGGCTAAAAAGATAGGCACTTGGCCTTTAGTGACAAATTGAAACAACAAAGTACCTAAACCTGCGGTAAACAAGGCAACACTCGGATCGAGGCCGGTTAAAATAGGCACTAATACCAGCGCACCGAATGCAACAAACAGCATTTGGGCACCGGTTAAAATGGTTTTTATAGAAAATGTAGAATTATTTTGCACTGCTAAACCTTAGTAAACCGTACCGAAAATTTTGTCACCTGCATCGCCAAGCCCTGGGATGATGTAACCTTTTTCATTTAAATGGCTATCAACTGAGGCAGTAAAAATCTCAATATCAGGATGAGCGGCTAATGTTTTTTCAACGCCCTCAGGTGCAGCAACCAATACAATTACTTTAATTTCTTTACAGCCTGCTTTTTTAAGCATATCGATGGTGGCGATCATAGAACCACCAGTAGCCAGCATTGGGTCAATCACTAAGCTTAAACGCTCATCAATATTACCCACTAGTTTTTCAAAGTAGGGAACTGGCTCAAGAGTTTCTTCATTACGCTCTAAACCCACTACACTCACTTTAGCCGCTGGGAGTAACGACATTACGCCGTCCATCATACCAAGGCCCGCACGTAAAATTGGCACCACGGTAATTTTTTTACCCTTAATGTGCTCAACTTTAAGTTTATTACCGTCCCAGCCTGTAATTTCGTTATCTTCTAATTCTAGGTTTTTAGTGGCTTCGTAAGTTAATAATGTGCCCACTTCTGAACACAACTCACGAAAACTTTTCGTGCTAATTCCATGCGCGCGCATTAAACCTAACTTATGTTGAACAAGGGGATGAGAAATAACGTGAATAGCCATAGTAATAAACCTAGTGATAAAAAATTTGACGTATTTTATATTAAAACAGGCCGTTTGACTGTTAATTTTAGCCTTGATTTCATAGTTCGTGCCAAAATATTTAATTTAGCCATAACTGTTCAACTTTTTGTGTTTATGAGTTGTTACTGGCTAACCAATTATTTACTTGGGCTTGCATGTAGCCGTTAATTTTTTTGTGCTCAGGGCTCCACCCAAGTAAAAACCGATAAAAGTCTGCCCACGCCACCGGCCATAAATGAGCCCATTGTGTAATAACGTCATCCGCATTCACTGCTGGTTGGTAGTGACTGAGTGCGTTTTTAAACTGGCTAAAATAATAGTTGAGGTAAGTTTGTGCGTATTTGTGAAGCTCAGAATCATCCAAACAGCTGGTCATAAAATACATAACATCTACCACCCCAACACCCGCACCCACATATTGAAAGTCGTAACCGCGTATATACCCTTGGCTATTAGCTGCAAAATTAGCAAGCTTGGCATCACCATGAATTAACGTTTGGTAGTCACATTGCTTTAACGCATTATTTAATTGATTAGCAGCCTGTTTAATATCGGACTTTTCAGGTAAGTTATTAAATTCATCAGGGCGTGTATCCAAATGCCAATAACTTCCTTGCGGCCATAAACCATCAAATTTTGTATTTAAATGAAAGGCATGAAAATGTGCCAACCACATTAAAATCGCTTTTATATTCTCGCTAGATGCTTGGATATAACCCTGCTTTGAAAAATCTTTAAACACCAAGGCAAACTCATCGCCTTTGTTGATTGCTTTAATGCATTCAATAGCTGCCGCTTGCTTGGGCAGTTTATGACTAAATTGCTGATAAAATGTATATTCAACGTGGTAAGAGCCACGTTTCCTGTTAAGCGCAAACGCACTTTGTTTAATTTTAGAATGATTAATGTGATCGGGTACTTTAATCGCTTTAATCACACAGGCTTGCTCATCAAGTTGGCACTTCACAATTTGACCACAGCCACTCCAAAGTGAAGTTAGGGTTTCGCCAATGGCTATACGCTCAAAATGCGGGATAAGTAACGGAAGATAAAAAGACATAGCCATATTAGGTTGCTAAATTTTAGTTAGTTTAACATTAGACGGTGTTTTTAATAAAAGGTCTTAATAAAAAAAGCCCTGCGCGCACAACATGAAATACAGTGTTAATATCGCGTATCAGCCAACTGACTTGACGCTTTCTTGCAATTGCCATGACACACACTGCTCATTACTTATACTTCTTAAGGCATAGTTTGAAGCCATTGAAAGTAAGAAATTTAAGGTGGGTTTCTGCATAACTTGTACATGGTATCCTTGGAAACTTAACACCCAACTTAGGGGCAAAAGTACGTAGGCTAAAATAAGGAGCGAAGCGACGGGAGCCTACGTATTTTTGTCCCAGCGAACGCAGTGAGTGGCAACAGTTGTTTGTTATACGTTATTACACTTACTTTCCTCATGGCTACCACTTAACCTTAGTTTAATATCTGTTACTGATGGTTTGCTATTAGCAATAGCTAAATAGGCATTAGCAATAGTGAGCGGCTCTGCACAATAGTCCACATCAAGCGTTATTGCAGAAAAGTTTAACTCTCCTAGTTGATCTTCTAATTCGATATTAGTTAATACTTCCACTGAGTTTCCAACAGAGTAAGTTGACTCTTTTACATGAATTGTAATCTCCTCATTTGCAAATGTGCAAAATGAAGTGGCTGCAAGTAATAATAAGATTAAACGCACGAGTTCTCCTTAACGTATAACGCCCTGTTAAGGGGCAAATTTTAGTTGGCTAAAATGTGAAGCGAAGCGGAACCAGCCAACTGTAATTTGTCCCGCTTGAGCAGCTTGATACTCATTGAGCCTCCTCCGCAGCATCGCAATTATTCGCTACGCTGAAAAGGCAACCAACCTTACAGGAGAAAGCTCAATGAACTTTTACAAGGGATATCATATGATGAGGATATCATATGATGACACCCATCTTAACGACCTATTGAACCTGTGTCACAAAATTCACTATTAAGCTCTGCATTTAGTTTCTTGCAACTTTAAAAGGCTGGTTTCAGCTTTAAATAAGTAAATATCGTTGCAAAACTTAAATGACAGACATGGAAATACCTGCTCTATACAGTAAGTTTACGTATTTGATTGATTAAGCTTTATGCGAGTAATTTTTCGCAGTTACTCATGTTTGCTCGCCGCTTTCTCCCTAGATTTTCACAATAGCTTTCATGTGAAGAAGGTCTACCGACTGCACCATGAAACACACGCGTAAATTGTGTCGTCAATTTCAGCCAGTTCTCAGGGCTAATATTGACTCGCTCTAGTAAAGGAAGGTATATATTGTCAATGTGTCCCTGCTTGTCTTCTCTTATAACACGGCCTGTTAATTCAACGAGTTCAAGGTAGGATTTAAGTTCAAAAGGTAGGCCTTTTGGCATGATTTGGCGTGGTAATCCTGCAAAACGTAATAAACTTTTAGGCTGCTTGCCTGTTGCTGCACTTTCTAATCGCTTTTTCACGCTGGTATGATTTGATTCTTCGGGGATGCTGGCTATCTTTGCTCTAATTGGATTTAAATCTACATACGCCATGCAAGCAGCTAGTGCGGCTTCATCTAGCAAGGCCTGTGATTTAAAGCGCCCTTCCCAGAATCGACCAGTGCAGTTGTCTTCTTTATTCGCTTTGCGCGCAATATCTTCATTTAACAAGCGCATAAACCAACTGATGCTAGATAGCCGCTCTCGGTATTGTTTTACTGTTTGATTGAAAAAGATAAGCTCTGCTTTAGTGAGTTTTTCACCTTGCAGGTATTTTTGCGTTAATAACGTGCCTTTACACACTTTATGCCAACGAATAATAATGGCTTTGTCATTTAGCCTATTGGCCTTTTTATCATCTACATGTAGTACTAAATGAGTGTGATTACTCATCACAGCATAAGCACACACATCTATGCAAAATACTTTTGCTAAGGCAAGTAGCCTATCTTCTACCCAGCCTCTGCGGTGCTCATAAGACTGACCTGTAAAATGGTCTTCTCCGCATAAAAAGGCTCGGCGTACACAACGTGAAATACAGTGATAATATCGCGTATCAGCCAAACTAACCTGACGCTTTCTTGCAATTGCCATGGAACACCCAGCCTATTTATTCATACTGCCTAAAGCATAGTTTGAAACCATTGAAAGTACAAAATTAAAGATGGGTGTCTGTTTTATTTCCTATTGAAAGTAAGAAATTTAAGGTGGGTTTCTGCATAACTTGTACATGGTCTCCTTGGAAACTTAACGCTTGCCTAACCGGCGCAAAATAGCAGGCTAAATTTAGCGACGAAGGAGCACAAGCCTGCTGTTTTGCGTCCTTTGGTTTAGGCACTTGCTAAGTGCTTTGCTTGGCGTAGAGTTCTTTTGCTTTTGGTAACCGCTTTACAATGGCTTTAAATCTTGGGCCTTTTCTAACATCAGCAATACCTTTAGTGCCGTTTTTAGAATAAAAGGACTCGACCTTCTCAATATACTGTTCGCAGTAAAATATTTCTTGTGCGTAGTCTTTGCTTTTTCTAAAAAGAATAGCAACACGTTCAAAATAATAAGGCGCAGGAACCAAGCCAGCCTTATCCATTGTTGTAAGCTCAGCATCACAACAACGTTTCATGATCTCGAGATCATCTTTATTTTCTTCAGCCAACTCCCATGTTTGCTTACCGTCTACTAAGTTAGCTCCGTCTGTTACTTCAGAGATTAGCTCACCACTGGTTTTTGTAGTGCCATCCTCTTTATTCAAAGATGGCTGTTTTTTCTTAAATAAATAACTCAAGAGGCTCACGCATGCTCCTTTAGCACTTAACGCCTGCATAACACGTTTGCTACCATGCAGATTAAGCTCAAATTTACCACTTAACACGGTAAAGCAAAAGAAACCTAGAATGCCGAATGTAGCAAATCGTGTTGATGCATTTGTGTACGCCCGACATGGGCATTGACTTATGAGGTGAAAGTCCTCTGTAGGAAGATCACCGTTTAAATAACACACTGTTATTAAAAGATAACTACTAGCGAATGGCAAGGGCTAAATCGCGAGAGATAGTCTAGAGGAAGCCGCTAGCAAATCTGTGAGCTGATGAACAAAAACATCATATGAGGCGTAGGCTGAAGACGAGCTAGCACAAGATAGCGAAGTCATGTGATCTAACGGCCACCGTAAATGATGCAGTTGTGCAGAGAAAGTCGATGCACCTGTTCTTTATAGGTAAAAAGGGGGGAGATCTGATAAACACGCATCCGCGCTAACGTTTGGAGATTACCAGTTAGGGACTGGTTGTTCACCCCTTGGCGCTTTGGTTGCTGCGACCTACAGCGAGCGAAATAGCAGTAAACAAGCGTTAGTTTCGACGCGCTTTATCGAGTAATCGCTAGAGTGATTTATCAGAAGTCAGCAGACGGCATAGTAGCCAAACGCCCATCGTAATGGAGGGGACACGGTGAAGGCCTGAACATCTTAACCAGAGGAGATACTACAAATGAACTTGAATTCACATAGATCACCGTGTTGTGATAGTGATGAACAGCGTTCGACTGTGAATAATACCTCGAATGAATACAACCAAACAGATCGTGACCTGATGGCAAGGGTACTGAGCAACCACAATATTGGTGCAGCATGGCAACATGTTAAGCGCAATAAAGGGGCTGCGGGTATTGATAATATGAGTATTGAGGAATTTAATGACTTCGCTAAGTTACATTGGCTGGGTATTAAACAACAATTACTTAGCGGCACTTATCAACCCTTGCCAGTCAAACGCGTGATGATACCCAAACCCGATGGCGGTGAGCGAATGCTTGGGATCCCTTCTGTTATCGACAGAGTGATCCAACAAGCTATTGCTCAAGTGATTAGCCCTTACTTTGAGCCTCTATTTTCACCACATAGTTATGGTTATCGCCCTCATAAAAGAGCCAGCCAAGCAGTAAATCATGTTCAATCTTGTGTTAAACAAGGTTATAAAACAGCAGTTGATATTGACTTATCTAAGTTCTTTGATGAAGTAAACCATGACATGCTGATGAATCGTGTTGGTCGTAAAGTCAAAGACAAAGCACTCATGCGCCTACTTGGTAAATACCTCCGAGCGGGGATCGCAGAGCGCGAAACGGGTCTGTGGTTTGAGTCAACCAAAGGAGTCCCTCAAGGTGGGCCATTATCCCCTTTACTTTCCAATATTTTACTCGATGAATTAGATAAGAAGCTAACCTACAAACACCTTAAGTTTGCACGTTACGCTGATGACATAATCATTTTAGTAAGAACGAAAAGCGAAGGACTCATAATCCAACGGGAAATTACTGCGTTTATCACTCAGCGATTAAAACTCAAAGTGAATGAATCGAAAAGTCGAGTCGGTCCCGTATCAGGCTCGAAATTTCTCGGGTTTACCTTCCGTTACGCTCAAGTGCAGATCCACGAACAGGCGCTAAAGAAATTTAAAGCAAATGTAAGAGAACTCACTAACCGCAACTGGGGGATCTCAATGACCCTACAAATTCATAAACTCACGCAGTATTTACGCGGCTGGGGACACTACTACCTAATAGCCAACGCTTATCAACTAACAGTGGATTTAGATCATTGGATCCGTCGTAGGATAAGAATGTGCTACTGGCGGCAATGGCGTAAACCTCGCACCAAAGTACGCAGTTTAATGAAATTGGGTGTTAGCGAGCGACTCGCCATAGCCTGTGGTATCACCAGTAAAGGCCCTTGTAGAAGCTCAAAAACAAAAGGAATTAACATTGCGCTAGGTAATGACTATTTAGCATCACAAGGTTTAGTGTCATTGAAAGATATTTGGATCAATATTCATTACGGGAGATGAACCGCCCATTGCGGACCCGCATGATGGGTGGTGTGGGGGCTGGAGGTTAGAGACCTCCGGCTACCCGATTATAACTCACTTGCTACTTCAGGCTTCTTTTTTGACCAGTACCAACAATATAACCAACTAGCAGGAAAGAAAATAAAACTTAGAAGGAAGGTATAAAACCCTACAAGTGGTAAGTTATCAGACTTCCCTTTGGCAAATTTCAAAGTTAAATACAGCATAACTAAGAAATTGATAAATATGATTTGACCTGCAACTGTTGCGTTTATGTTCATTTGTGCATCCTTACACTCTACAGTGTGGTGAGTTATAACGCAGCCAGCAGCGGCCGAAAAGCCGCGCAGCGGGTTTGAGGTCCAGGCCACGCAGTGGCCGTTGCTGACTGGCCTTGTTAGGCATTTGCCCGCTTACTGCTGCGAACCAAAAAGTAAAAACACACAGCCAACAACAGATAACGTGGAAGCGTTGTAATGATGTTATTGAGCACTTGAGGCTGTGATTGCGCAACAAAATACAGTTGTAATAGCACCAAAGGCGCGAGCAACAACACGTAAAAAGTAAAGTCTGGCTGTCTAATTACCAACTTACTGGCAAAAGCTACCACTAAAAATGCTGCCGCCAACGGCACCGCGATGGTGAACAAGTCGACAAGAGTGAAAGCGAGTAAGCCAGATATTTGAGCTACAGGTTTTAGAATATCAGCTGGTATTGCTACTGCTGCGCCAATGCCTGCAATAGCAATTGATGCATAAGCCAAAGCAACACCTAAAATGACCGCAACGACTTGATTTTTGATTTGATCCATCTACTTTCTCCTTGTTTTGCCTAACGCTTACAATAACGGGAAAAGCTGAGCGACAGCGAGGCTTTTTCCCAATGAGCGAAGCGAATGTTGTTGATTGTTTTGTTATATGCCATCTATCACCAAAATCAAACTCTTAACTACTGCAACAAATATAGCTAAACCAGTTATGTATCTAGGCAGCTTAGGATATTTTTCATTCATATATTTTAGCGTTGGAGATTTATTTGCACTCCCAAGTTTTCCACTAAAATGCAAGGCGGCTAAGATGCAAATAATTATCACCAATAAGGTATTGTAAGGCTCAGCTAACATCAAAGAATCCTTGGCATATAACACCAAAATAAGCGGTAGCTGGGTGCTCTTCCCAGGTATCCGTCTTCATTTTCTTTGTTAAGTATCTGTCGTAATTTCATCCCATTCCTGCCCACAGTAACCTATCAGCCAATTTATAGCATGATGTCTCTCTTGCACAATACTTGAATCTATTTCTACTGGTATGGGTTGATGATTGATTGTAGCGTCTCTAACTTTCCAATGAGAATCATAAATTAGTTCATTTGCATCAAATATCTCATCATCTGAACGTAACTCAGCGTTTTCTATAAAATTTTTGGATTCTTTCAAGTAAAAGTCACAAGCATTCTTTATAGCGTCGAGATCGCATAACTCACTGAAGTTATTGAATGCTGGTAGCTTGTAGAGCGCCCATAGCAATATAGCCAATGATTCTATTCTCCAAGTAGCATTAATAACACTTCGCTTAGTGAGCTGTTGAGATTCAAAAAATGCTTTTTCTTCTTCGGTAACGTACTCCCAAAGAGCTTCTTTTTTTAGCCAAGCTACAATTGCATCGCGATCTTCGCCATTACCTGCTGACACAAGTCCGAAAAGGATTACACTCCGTTGAGCGCACTCAACGCTGCTGCGGATTTCGTCTTCCGTTTCAAGTTCGTCATCATTCTCTTCAATCAACTGTAAAACGTATGAATTATCAAATCCGCAGCAATCACACACAGGATCTTTTAACGATAGACTATCACTTTCTTTGTCGCAGTTAGTGCAGAACAAACAACCTCCTAAAGATACTTAACGCTTTGCTAAGCGGCAATAAAATAGTTGGCTAAAATTAGCGAGGAACGAGCAAAAGCCAACTGTTTTTTGTCCGTTTAAGCAACTTGTTATACGCACATTATGCTACTGGTTGCTCTTTATTAATATGATAAACAGCAGCTCCGTAAATAAAATGAAACCCTGATGCGATTGCAAAAAGTATTAATTGAATAATACCAATATTTTGGCTTGGCATTACTAGCATTAAAACATAAACAACAATGTTTATCGCCAGTCCAAGACATACAAGTAAAGTGATATTAAAAGTTATGCCTGGCATCTTTTTAGATTTACTAGTTGCCGCTAGTGCAGTCGTTAATTTAACGATAAGTTGACCATAAATAATACTTGAAGCTATTGACCAATCAGAAAGTAACAACAGTTCATTGGATTGATCTTGTGCAAATTTAACAATCACAAGAATTACAAATGGCAACAACACAAATAAATATGAAGCCATTAACGACATAGCCGCACCTTGAGGTTTATGCTTCTTCACTGTTGCACTCTAAATCTAAAATAGCTTGTAATTCATCGCTTTTAATTGGACGCTCTACATGTAATATTTTGTGATTGGAAAAAGAGAAATGCTTTGCTCCTTTTGCTTTATGAGCTTCATAAGATACTAGAGCTATAATTGCATCGCCCGGATCTATATGGGCTAATTCGCGATTTTGAAATCGTTTTAGCCATAACTCATCCATTATTGGAGCTGAGAACGATTTACGTCTCTCTATACTCTTGAAATCCCACATAGCATCACCGAAGAAAACAGGCTTTTTGATTAATAAAGTTTCAGTTGTTTTTACTTCTCGAAGAATTTCAATGAATAATGAACTCGGCTCTTTATCAAATCGAACTTTGGTGTTTAAAAATACAACGTTATTTCCACCAGATTTTAGATCAATTGTTTCTCCATCAATTAATCGTTCTGAAGCATCCACCAACTTTTTAATGCCTTCAGCTAAACGTAACCTGTTAATATTTAACTCGTTAGGGAATTTTACGTCTATAGAATTTTTTACTTTATCTTCGACTTGTATTGCTAATGCTTCAATGTCTTCTTCAGAATCTATTTCATCACATTCAACCATTGAACCAGCTATGTGTTCTGGTATTTTAGATAATGCCTTACTAAAAGATTTTATAGCTGAGGCACAATTTAAAACACCTTTTATAGAGCCTTGTTCAACAGACGATAATTGATAAGAAAAATCAGCTTCTGGGTCAATACTGTGCCCAACGACGTGTACTAATTCTTCAAAAGCACTAACGTATTCCGCCATAACTAAAAAGACACGATCAGCACTGCCCGTTGCAGGTTTATAATCTAACCTTATTTCAAAAATTCCATCTTCTAGCATAACTTCCTCGGAATGTGCGGATTATGGTTGTGCGTATAACGCCTTAATAAACAGCGGAAAATAGCAGGCTAAACTAAGCGAAGAATGAGCGCAAGCCTGCTGTTTTGCGTCCATTGTTTAATTAACTTGTTAGCCATACTCTACTTTATTTCTTCGTCTTTAACGAAGCCATCATTAATGTAGTAGTCCCACATCTTAGCGCAAAAGACTAATAGATAAACGCACAAATATGCTATGGGCAAAGCTTCTAATATCCTTTCTATATTCTCTGGTGATAAGTCGACACTGTCACGATTTAAAGCTTTGAAATACCCACCAATAGCTAGAGCCGCAAGAACAAAAAAAGCTGGAAGTATTGATTTTCTGAAAGCGAGAATAAGGTACTTCTGTAGTCTCGATGATTTCACAAACTCCCCTTGTATGGCTAACGCCCTAATAACAGGCAAAAAATTGTTTGCTAAAATGTTGAGGAACGAAAACAGCAAACTGTTTTTTGTCCTTGTTTATTAGCTTGTTAGGTACTTATTCTTCAGGCTCATTTTCAGCCTCGATTTCTATAAAGTCTTTTATTACATCGTCCCCAATTGAGAAATTTATATTCAATGTAATATCTTGGTTTAGGCTAGGTATTTCAAATACTGAAAATTCACCTGAGATTTTATTTAGGTGAACACTGCCTAAATTAAAATCATTTACACTACAATTCAGAATTCTTGATAAATTAATATTCATAAATTCAGTTGAAGTATTGTTTATTAAGTAATTGCAGAACTCCTTACCTTCCTCTGTTCCATTATCCTCACAGCTCTTTGAGAAGTTAGCCCAATCATTAATTAATATAACTTTTAAAGGTTTAGCGACTTTTGATTTGCTAGCAAAGGAAATTAAGTGTTCGCACAACTTATCATCTTGCGCTGATGCAATAAATGGCATTCCAATAATTGATATTAATAAAACTTGAAAATTACACCTAAACACTAGAAGTACCTAACAATTTTATAGTGCGCTCGTCGCGTATATTTCTACCAACGTTACGCTAATATATTTATTAATTACTTTTTAACAAATAACTTAACTCATTACCAGCTATAATTTTTTCTTGGTACTAAATAGAATAAGAAAGAAGAAAGTGCGCTCGGCGCGCATTTTCTTGAATATGTGAGCAAAACAACTAAGCTGTATATAAACACAGTATTCTTATTGGTGAAAATATGAAAACGCGTTCCCCATTTTTAAATTATATCGCTGAATATATGTTAGTGCGTCAGTATTCATTACGTACCGTAGATACTTACCTGAGGTGGATTGCATCTTATATTCATTTTCATAATAAGCGCCACCCCGCCTCAATGGGAGACAATGAAGTCGAACGCTATCTAGAACACTTAGTGTTAAAGCAAAATGTTGCACCACGAACGCAAGCCACAGCACTTAATTCATTGTCATTTTTATACAAGCACATAATAAAAAGTGAATTATCGTTAAACTTAAATTTTGCCCACAGTAAAAAACAAGCAAAACTGCCTGTCGTAATGACGCCAGAAGAAGTTAAGCTGCTTATGACTCATTTAAATAAGCGCTATTATCTTATTGCAGGCCTTATGTATGGTAGCGGTTTAAGAGTAATGGAAGCGGTGCAGTTAAGGGTGAAAGATATTGATTTTGATTATAAGTGTATTCAAGTATGGAATGGGAAAGGTAATAAACACCGTATTGTAACGCTGGCCACAGAGCTAATTCCTATGCTGAGAAATCAAATTTTGAACGTTGATGACTATTTAAAACTTGATTTAAATAATACGGAATATGCGGGTGTGTGGATGCCATATGCTTTAACAAAAAAATTCCCTAGCGCCTCAAAATCACTTGCGTGGCAGTATTTATTTCCTTCTCATATATTAAGTTCAGATCCTCAAAGTGGTGAAATAAGACGACATCATTTTCATCACTCTTGTATTAGAAAAGAGGTTAAAAAAGCCGTCCAAAAATCGGGATTAACAAAAATTATAACACCGCATACCTTGCGTCATTCATTTGCAACGCATCTATTGCAAAGTGGCGCCGATATCAGAACAGTTCAAGCTCAGCTTGGCCATTCTGATGTTAAAACCACACAAATATATACCCATGTACTGCAACAAGGTGCCAACGGGGTTGTTAGCCCTTTTTCAAGATTATAAGTGTCTCTTTTTAATCCTCTATGCATACATATTCGCTTTAAGACCAATACCGCTATCTATTTCTACTTTGAAAAACATAAAAAAGCCCCGCTTGATGTTACTCAAGCAGGACTCCACACTAATTTTGTATCAATAAAAGCGCCTAAACTGCAGGCGCTTTGCATTATTGAATTTTATTGGTTAACCACGCTTTTAAGCGGATTAACTGGCTGTGCGTTGTCGTCTAGGATGTTCATATCGAAGTCGAACTCGTCAACACGAATCGCTTTTTCACGTTTTTTGTTGTAATCACTTAACTGAACAAATTCAGCGTCGTTAATTACTTTTGCAGCAAGTGCATTTTCAAGCGTGATTGAAAAGCGCGTACCCGGCTTAAAGGTTTTAGCACGTAGCGCTTTTTTCACTTTTGCTAATAACTCAAGTGATGCCATTTTAGCTTTGTAAGCTTGCTCGTTGATGTGATGACCATCACCTTTAATTGGCTTAACTAAATGGGTAATTTGCGCTTTAAATGCTGTATCAAGCTGAGCTTGTTTCGCTAATTCACGAATTAAATCATCGCTGATTTTTGGCATTTTAGTTGAGTAGTTCATGGTAATGAAACGAATGAACTTACGTGTACCACTTGCAGGGAAGTTATCTAAGAACTTGTGCAATGCCTCTTCAGCACTTTGTAATGCAAAACGTGTTGCGTAATGGAAGTAAGGAGCCGCTTGCTCACGCTCGCTGCTTGCTACTTTTTGCTCGTAATACTTAATAGATGCCATAGCTGCATACAAGAAGCTCATTACATCGCCTAAACGTGCTGAAAGCATCTCAGCTTGCTTTAGTTTACCGCCAAGTACTAGTAACGAGAAGTCAGCATACACAGCTAATTTAGCTGATAGTTTATGCACTGCTTTTTCGTAGTCACGTACTTCTGGTAATGCCGAGTTTGCACCAGCAGTAAACGGTAATACACCTAAACGGAATGCACGTAAGCTATTTGCTGTACTGTAGCCAATTGTTTTACGTAAAATACCATTAAATTCTGCATCTGCGTTTTTGTCATCGCTGTGGATAGACTCAACCATAGATTGTAAGTATGGGTGACAACGCATAACACCTTGGCCAAATATCATTAGGTTACGAGTCAGAATGTTCGCGCCCTCTACCGTAATGGCAATAGGCTGCGCCACGTAACCACTCGCTAATGTATTTTGTGGACCGTTTTGAATCGCTTTACCTGCTTGAATATCCATTGCTGAATCAAGTACATCACGACCAAGCTCTGTCATATGGTATTTAGCGATTGCAGTCACTACCGATGGTTTTAAGCCCATGCCTAAACCTTCAGTTGTCAGTACTCGCATTGCTTCTTGTAGGTATGTTTTACCTGCAATGTCAGCTAGCTTTTCTTGAATACCTTCGAATTGACCAATTGATAAACCAAACTGTTCACGCACGGCTGCGTACTCAGAAGCTGATTTAAATGCAACTTGTGCTGTACTTACACCCAATGCTGGTAATGAAATACCACGCCCTGCGCCTAAACAGCTAACCAGCATTTGCCAACCGCGACCGATGTTCTTCTGGCCACCGATAATAAAGTCCATTGGTACAAATACTTTGTTACCACGTGTAGTACCGTTGTAAAAACGGATACCCATAGGATCATGACGGTTACCAAGTTCTACACCAGGGTGCTCTTTTGGAATAAGTGCACAAGTAATACCTAGGTTTTCTTTGCCACCTAGTAGACCATCTGGGTCAACTACTTTAAACGCTAAACCAAGTACAGTAGCAATTGGCGCGAGTGTAATGTAGCGTTTGTCCCACGTGATTTCTAAGCCAAGTACTTCTTCGCCTTTGTACATACCTTTAGTTACGGTACCTACATCTGGAATACCGCCTGCATCAGAGCCTGCTTCTGGGCTGGTTAATGCAAAACATGGAATGTCTGTACCATTTGCAAGGCGTGGTAGGTAGTGTGCTTGTTGCTCCTCTGTACCAAAGTGAAGAAGTAACTCACCCGGGCCCAACGAGTTTGGTACCATTACGGTTACCGCAACCGCTGAGCTTTTAGTAGCAATTGTACCTACAATTGTTGAGTTAGCGTATGGGCTGAACTCTAAACCGCCAAACGATTTAGGGATGATCAGCGAGAAGAAACGCTCTTTTTTCAAAAACTCTAAAATGTCGTTTGGTAAATGAATACCATTTTGAATGACTGAATCGTCAATCATGCCAAGTAATTCTTGTACTGGGCCATCTAGGAACGCTTGCTCGTCTGCGGTTAATTTAGCCGCAGGTACGTCGCGTAGCGCGCTGAAATCTGGTTTACCTTGATAGATAGACCCTTCTAGCCATACATCACCAGCGTCTAACGCTTCTTGCTCAGTAACTGAAATGCTTGGTAGTACTTTTTTTAATTTTGTACGTAAACTCATAACGAACTCATCCGACCAGATAAATAATACCTACATTACGTCATAAAAATCGCTTTAGATCAATTACTCTATTCAATTAATTAACAGTTTTTGCAATTTATTTTCTTTACCTGAACGTAAACTGTTGAAATAAAAAGGCTTGCACCTGTACGCTGAATTGTTATTTTTTTTGTTAAAAATTTAATAATTCTGGTTGTTGGCGCCGCAAATACGGATTTGGTAATAAAGTAGAAACAAAAAAACGCAGCCTAAAACTAGGCTGCGTTTTTTAATACGAGAATTTGGGTGAAATTAGCTTATTTTAACCACTTGTTTACCTGTAAAACCACCTGCTAACTGATTGTTTAATGCAGCCGAAACAGCGTTTGCGTTAAAATCAACAGCTAATACTTCTGGAGGAATTATCTCGCCATTTGCTACCTTTTCAAGCAACAAATTGCCCATAAAACTCATCCGCTGCTGCGCACATAAGCTGTTAGCTAGCCACGCACCTCCTAAGGAGACAATACTAATATTAGGCGCACGCCGATACATTAGCTGCTGTTCAAAGTTAGGAAGTGGATTTAAACAAGCAATACGACCACAAAAACGCATTAGTTCGATATTTTGAATGGTCGATTCCCCCCCCATAATATCAATAACAGCGTCAAACCCTTGTGGACCTAACTCTCGACGAATTTTGTCACATAAGGCTTTATCGTTATAATCAAAGACCACATCGGCGCCGAGTTGCTTCACTAATTTATGATTGCGCTTAGAGGCGGTGGTAAATACATCTGCACCGCGCTGCTTGGCAAACTGAATAGCAAATTGCCCTACAGCGCCAGCACCACCTTCAACAAAAAGTGTATCGCCCTCAGTTACTGATAGTTTATCTAAGCTGATCAATGCCGCCATTCCGGCGCAGGGTAAAGTTGCAGCTTTGTCACTGGCTAATTGCTGAGGAACGATAGACACCGCATAATTAGGTACTTTTGCGTATTCGCTCAGTACCCCTTGCTCACCTACGCTGGCGTGCCACATAACACGCTCCCCTACCCCCGGAAAAATACCTTTGCCCGCTTTAACCACTGTTCCCACTGCATCCAAGCCTAAAACATGCGGGTATTGCCACGTACAAAAGCCAGACTTGGCAAATTGTGCATCCACCGGGTTTAAACCAACGTACTCTACTTTTACTAATAACTCATTCCCTGTGCACTGAGGCACAGGTAACTGAGTATCCGATAAGTTAATATCCTCATTGGGCTCATTTAACACAATAGAGCGCATTAATGTAGGAATAGTATTTGGGTTTGTATCTGCAGTATTAGGCATCAAAAACTCTACTTGTTAGTATTACTTAACGCGTAACTCCATCGCCCATTAAATGACTGGTAGGCATTTACTTTGGCAAGTAGCGATGAAATAGTTGAATCAACGGCATTTTCTTGCGCTATTAGAACATCCTGACGCGCATCTAACAACTCTAAGTAAGGAATTTGCCCTTCTTCGTACATTGCTTGTGCTTGTAAAAATGCATTATTAGCAAATTGATAACGCTCATCAGCAAAGCGCGATTGCTGTGCTTGATTGACCAATAATTGCAGAGAAAGTTCACTCTCGTTAATCGCTTTTAATACCACTTGCTGGTAGTCAGTATACGCTGCTTGGCTTAAAAACTGCTGCGCATCGCGTTGTGCTAAAAGCGCAGGGTAACTTAATAATGACCACTGCAATTGCGGCGCTACTTGCCATTGCTGCTGGGTATCACTAAAACCGTTGCTCCCTAAACTTAACACGCCTGCAAAGCCGCTTAAGCTAATATCCGGCAATAAAGCTTTACTAGCTGCTACACTCAGGCTATTTGCCTGGCTAAAATCAAATAAAGCACGACTTATATCAGGTCTTAGTGCTATTGCATCATTAGGCTTTGCCAATGACACCGCAAATGCCTTAGTTAATATAGTACGTTCATCATTAATGCTCAGTGATTGCGTAGTTTGCGCGCTTAATACGGCCAAAGTAGATAAGTCACGGTACTTGGCATATTCAATTGCCGGCACCAAGGCTTGCTGCTGCCTAAGTTGCGCCATAGTGCGGTTTAAGTCGAGCTCATTGGCCACACCTTCATCAACTTGGGCCTGCAGCACTTGAATGCTTTGTTCAAGCGCTTCTATTTGCATTTCAATAATTTGCTGCTTTTGCAGATTACCTTGATAACTCACAAAGCCTTTAACCACAGCCGACACCACTTCAATTTGCAATAACCTAACTTGCTCAGCTTGGCTCATTGCTTGAGAATTCGCGGCATCGACTAACGCAGTAATTCGACCAAATAAGTCGAGCTGCCAATCAAGTGCTACATTCGCACTTGATTGTCGGTTATTGGTATTGCCTAGCCCGCTTCGCTTTGCACCAACCTCAATACCTCCTTGCGGTAAGTATTGCGCTTGTTGCTCGCCAATACGCGCCAAAGCGCTTTTTAATACCAGCTGACTTGTTTGTAAGTCGTAATTATTAGCAAGTGCGTTGCTCAGCAGTTGGTTTAGCTGCGCTGAGCCCAGCTTATGCCACCAGTTTTGCTCATCTTCACCCATAAACTGCTCTGCAGATATTGCCTTGGCAACAAACTCATCAACCTGTTGTTGCTGAGCAGCTGTGTCAATTTTACTCGCGCAACCTGATAACACAGCAACCGCTAATGCAGAACTCAACCATGGCGATAATTTAAGGGCGCTTAAGTTAAATTTAGTCATGTGAAGACTCCTTAACGCGCGGCTTTTTTACCACCAGCATATAAAACACCGGTGTAAATAATAGTCCAAACACAGTTACTCCAATCATGCCCGAGAACACTGCATTACCCATGGCATGACGCATTTCTGCACCGGCACCGGTTGCCAATACAAGCGGTATAACACCTGCGGTAAACGCAATTGATGTCATTAAAATTGGGCGTAAACGTAATCGACACGCCGCTAACATCGCCTCAAGGTGCGATAACCCAGTGTCATGCTTATCTTTAGCAAATTCCACCATAAGGATGGCATTTTTAGAAGCCAATGCGACCAGTACAATCAACGCTATTTGCGTAAATATGTTGTTGTCTGAACCTACAAACCACACCCCTAATAACGCTGAGAAAATAGTCATAGGTACAATTAAAATAATGGCCAGTGGTAAACGTAAGCTTTCATACTGTGCGGCCAGTACCATAAACACCAGCAATACAACCAGAGGGAATACATACACCATGGTATTACCTGCTAATACTTGCTGGTACGTTACCTCAGTCCACTCATATTCAATGCCAGTAGGCAATGTTTTTGCTAATACAGCTTCAATCGCCAATTGCGCTTGATCAGAACTATAACCGGGCGCTGGGCTGCCATTAAGCTCTGCACTTGGGTAGCCGTTGTAATGCATTACACGATCTGGGCCGATGGTAGGCGTTACCGTTAATACTGAGCCTAACGGCACCATATTACCGGCACGATTACGCACTTTTAGGTTTAGTATTTGCTCTGGGTCTACCCTAAAATCAGCATCAGCTTGGGCATTAACCTGGTAAGTACGACCAAACAAATTAAAGTCGTTTACATACACTGAGCCTAAATAAATTTGTAACGAGTTAAACACTTCATCTAATGGAATACCTTGAATAAGCGCTTGCTCACGGTCAATATCAATATCCATTTGTGGCACTTGAATTCTAAAGCTTGAATACAGCCCCATTAACGCCGGATCTTTTTGCGCCGCAGCAATCACTGATTGCAAACTGTTAAATAAGGCTTCAAAGCCTTTGTTAGCTCTATCTTCTATTTGCAATTTAAAGCCACCTGTGGTGCCTAAGCCTTGAATTGGCGGTGGCGGAAACACAGCGACAAAGGCTTCATCAATGGCCGCAAAACGTTGGTTTAATTGCGCTGCAATAGCCGAAGCCGACATACTCGGATCCGTACGCTCTGCAAAAGGCGCCAGTGGTGTAAATACGATGCCGCTATTTGGGCTATTAGTAAAACCATTCACTGAAAGACCAGGAAACGCTACCGTGTTCGCAACCCCAGGTACCTCTAATGCAATTTGCTGCATTTGTTTTACCACCGCTTCTGTACGGTCTAAACTTGCAGCGTCAGGTAACTGCGCAATGGCGACTAAGTATTGCTTATCTTGTTGTGGAATAAAGCCACCCGGTACCGCATCAAACAATTTAATCGTACCGCCAACTAAGGCAATATACGCAACCATAACTACAACGCTCATACGAATAAGCTTTTGTACCAGCTTTTCATACCCTTTAGCACCACGGTCAAACACGCGATTAAAAGGTTGGAATAACCAACGGCCAAATAATTTATTAAGCACGCGGGTAAACGCATCAGGCTCGGCATCATGTGATTTCAACAATAAAGCAGCCAGTGCTGGCGACAGCGTTAATGAGTTAAACGCCGAAATTACTGTTGAGATAGTAATAGTTAATGCAAATTGCTTATAAAACTGCCCTGAAAGCCCAGTAATAAAAGCCGTCGGAATAAATACCGCACATAATACTAATGCAATCGCAATAATAGGGCCGGTTACTTCCGTCATTGCCACGCGGGTTGCTTCAAGCGGAGATAAGCCATCTTCTATGTTTCGCTCAACGTTTTCTACGACCACAATTGCGTCATCAACCACGATACCAATAGCCAGTACTAAACCAAATAGCGATAAGGTATTAATAGACACTCCAAGCCACTGCATTACTGCAAAGGTACCAATGAGTGAAATAGGCACCGCAATTAACGGAATAATAGATGCGCGCCAGGTTTGTAAAAACACAATAACCACAATCACCACCAGCACGATTGCTTCGAGTAAAGTGGCGATCACCGCATCAATTGAGCCTCGCACAAATACCGTTGGATCATAAACAATGTCGTATTCAACACCTGCTGGAAAGTCTTTTGATAAACGTGCCATCGTTTCACGCACCTGATCAGAGAGCTCAATGGCATTTGACCCTGGGCGTTGAAATATTGGCATCGCTAAAGCGGGTTTATTATCAAGCTCAGCACGCAATGCATAAGAATCTTGGCCTAAATCAACACGTGCCACATCTGACAAACGCGTTAGCTGCCCTTGCTCCCCAACTTTAATAATGACTTGTTTAAACTCTTCAATGCTATTAAGGCGTCCTTTGACGTTTAATAAAATTTGGAATTGACTGTCATTTGAAATCGGTTGCGAACCTAAACTGCCCGCTGCAACTTGCTGATTTTGCGAGCGTAGTGCATTGACCACGTCACTTGCAGTAAGCTCACGCGATGCTAGCGCATCTGGGTTAAGCCAAACTCGCATTGCATATTTACCACCACCAAATAAACGAATATCACCCACACCAGGTAAACGCGCTATTTCATCTTTGATATTTAAATCGGCATAATTTGATAAATACGCGGTGTCATGGCTGTTTTGAGGTGAATATAAATGCACCACCATGGTTAAATCGGGTGATGATTTTTCAGCAACAACCCCTAAACGTTGCACTTCTTGTGGCAAACGCGGCAGCGCACTATTTACTCGGTTTTGCACTTGCACTTGGGCACGGTCTAAATCAGTGCCTAACGCAAATGTCACCGTGAGCGTCATACGTCCGTCACTGGTTGCTTGTGAAAACATATACAGCATGTTTTCGGTGCCATTTATTTCTTGCTCAAGCGGTGTTGCCACTGTTTGTGCAATAACCGTCGGGTTCGCACCTGGATAACTGGCAGTCACAACCACTGTCGGTGGTACGACTTCTGGGTATTCACTGACCGGCAGCTGAAATAATGAAATGCTACCTGCAATTAAAATAATCAACGACAGCATGGCCGCAAAAATCGGTCGCTGTATAAAAAAGTGTGAAAATTTCATCTAATAACCTTATTGCTTAGCAACTAAATCGGCAGGGTTAGCACTTAGCGTAAATGCCACGCCTTGGGTATTAATTGCCACTTTATTTGGTGATATCGGCATACCCGGTCCTACACGAGCAGGGCCATTTACAGCAATAACATCGCCTTGCTCAAGTCCTGATGTGATGGCTCGCAACGATCCATAGCGCTCACCTACTGTTACAAGCTTATACTGCAGCACATTGTTTTCGCCTACCGTTAACACAAAGCGATTTTTTAAATCTGTGCCTATGGCTCTGTCTGGAATAATGACAGTTTCACGCACTGCATTAGCAGCTAACTTAATGCGTGCAAATGAGCCCGAACGCAACTCGTTACTGCGATCATCAAATACCGCACGAACGCGTAAAGTGCCTGTAGATGCGTTAATTTGATTATCTATAAAGTTAATATGGCCGCTATAGTTAAAATCGTCTTGTCCTACTTTTTGCATTACAACAGGCTGTTTGCTTGCAGCTGTTACTTCGTCAAATGCGCTATTCCAAGTGCGTTCATCTACATCAAAGTAAGCGTACATTTTGTCATTAGAAACAATTGAAGTAAGCACGCTTTGCCCTGCAAGTACGTTGTTACCTTTGGTAATATTTGCGCGAGAAATCACGCCATCAATAGGAGAAACCACTGACGTAAACTCTAAATCGAGCTTTGCAGCTTTAAGCTGCGCTTGCAGTGCAGCAAGTTGTGCTTCACGCTGACGCAGAGTCGATGTACGCGCTTGTGCTTGCTCAGTCGAAATGGCTTTTCGCTCAGTTAAGCGTACCGCACGCGATGCTTCGCTTTTTGCTTGTTCAAGTGCTGCTTGAGCACTTTTAACCTGAGCGCTTAAACTGTCAACGGTTGCAGCGAATGAGCGATCGTCTAAACGAAATAATACATCGCCTTGTTTAACGCTTTCCCCTTCTTTAAATTCAATTTGCTCAATAATGCCGGATACACGCGGCATTAATGCCACTTTTTGCGGTGACTCTAAGCGTGTTGTATAGGTGTGCCAACTTTGAACTGGCTTAACCAAGACCTCGGCTACATCAATTGCTTGTTGTTGCTGTGTGGGTGCTGATTGTGCTGTACCATCATCGGCACAACCGGCCAGTGTGATTAATGCAACAGATAATGCTATAGCAATTAAGTGTTTGTTCATAACGACGCTCCTTTTAATTTAGCGTTGCATAATACGGAACATACTTGATGACAAAAACAATAGATTTTTAAATTCATTAGTGCCAAAATGGCATCAATACTCACTACGTGATGAAATAATGGATACAACCAGTCGACTATTAATGCTGCTTGAAGTGGTAGAGCAAGGCTCATTTGCAAAAGCAGCCGAAATACGAAATATTGACCGCTCAGTGATCTCTAAACAAATTAGTCGGTTAGAGGATGAACTTGGAGTAAGGCTATTGAACAGAACAACCCGCTCATTCTCTCTTACAGCAGCGGGCGCTGAAATGATAAAAAAAGCAGGTGAGCTACGAAGTCTGCTTGGCGAAACGGTGCGCATGGCAGAAAACTACCACCAAGAGCCACGCGGCGTATTAAAAGTAACCGCATCTACTTTAATAGGTCGACGCTACTTACAGCCAGTGATCAACGATTTTCAAAAACGCTTTCCACAAGTGGAAGTAGAACTGCGTTTAGATGACCGACTGGTTGATATTGTATCTGAAGGATTTGATTTAGCGTTTAGAGTGGGTGAGCCCAAAGACTCATCATTAATTGCTCGTAAAATTGCCCGTAATCGTTTGTTACTATTAGCCGCGCCAGCGTTTATAGAAACATACGGTATGCCTACAACAATCACTGATTTGGCACAATTGCCAGCGGCCAGTTATGCCAGCAACTCACTGCGGGTAGAAGGCATAAATTACTATAACCACACTGGCGAGCACTGCGCGCAAAAAATAAAAAGTGTGTTTAGAGCAAACGATGCAGAAGTGTTACTGATGAAAACTCTCTCTGGTACCACCTACTTTTTAGCGCCGGCATTTATTTTAGATAAAGAAGTGATTGATGGGCAACTGGTGCCCTTACTTACGGATGTAAAATTAATGGAACATAATGCAATGTATGCTGTATACCCACACCGAGATTTACCGGTAAGAACACGATTGTTTTTTGATGCCGTGCGTGAATACATTGGCAAAGAAAGACCGATTTGGGAGAACAGTATTCCTAATTTTGATCAAATGTATTAAGCCGCATCTGCACAGAGGTTAATATCAGAAAAAACCGCATTGCGCCCCGCATCTTTTGCCTTATAAAGCTGCTTACCTGCTTGCGCTATTAATTCAGCCAAATTTAGTTGCTGGTACTTAACTACGCCAACACTGGCTGTTAAATTTATGGTTATACCATTGGCTTTAATATATTTATTTGCAACAGCTTGTCTAAGATTTTCAGCCATTGCCAGCGCGGATTGTGCACTATCAAAATTGCTCATTAAAGAAAATTGTTGGGCGGGGCGGGGGGGGGGGGGGGGGGGGGGGGGGGGGGGGGCTGGGGGGGGGGGGGGG
>NZ_PNCN01000119.1:0-25076 GCF_005886135.1 Pseudoalteromonas sp. S4741
CGAGCAAAGCTTCCGCGTCCTGCTCACGCCCCTTACCTACATCCATGTAGGCAACAAAGAGTAAATCGCACCTAGGAAGAACCCAAAGGGCAGCGCGCGTTTGGCATTTATGCTGCGTTATCGCCTATTTATGGGGAATAACCACACTACGTAGGCTCTGCCTTGCCTAAAAACCAAACGCACTGCTGCAAAATCAACCTCGAAAGATAAACAGACCCTAAAAACATTAAGTTTTTGATCTCATACCTACTATTAATATGTTTTTGTTGTAAACTAAAACAATAAAGGTATTAAGATAATGGTGTGTAGGTGTCTAGGAGCTCCAATACGGTGGAACAAAAACTAAAGCAAGCAATCGACAGTAGAAAAGTAATAGAAAGCGCACGTAAACATCAAGTGAGTACCCTTTCTAACTTTGCAGCTAAGTTATCTTTAAGCTGTAAAGGGCTTGATATTGAGCTTGATAACCGCCTAGCAAAGTTCCGTAGCGCATTAAACAAAGGAATGGATTTTGAAGACTTCTCTCCTTTGATAGATGATATTTTAGCTTTGCTAAAAAATCAGGAAGCGATTCAACTTGCGCATCAACGCGACCTGTTAACCAGCGTACAAAATGCAGGAAAACAGTTACAACAAACGAAAGGCCTGCCTGACGAAACCCGCAGAACGCTGCGTCATTTATTAGATAACCAACTTGACGATATACAATCGGTGCATGGGTTTATCCCAATATTAAACCAATTGATCACCTTTTATCATCAAGCTTTAATTGCTAAAAGCAATAATACCTTTAAACCACCCAATTTAAGTGTGCTCACTGAAAAGCTGTTTAAATTAGTTAGTGAGCTCGAACTAGAAGAAGAAGCCAACGAATCACTGTATTTAATAAAAAAACGCATTGCTAAAAATAAAGCCGTTGACCAGCTACTTGATGCCGCAATAGATGTGATTACTTTAATTGTTAAAAGTTTTCACGTTGAACGTGAATCAGCGCAAAGCTTTTTAGCTTCATTAAACCAAACACTTGAAGAGCTGCATCGCTCATTGGTATCAACCAGTGAACACTCTCAATCGATGAATGTTGAATTTGACTTAATAAATAAACGCATTGGTGAAAAGCTAGAAAGTCTAAATACACAAACAAAAAATGCGACCTCAATCACAGCGTTAAAGCAGCTAGTTGAAAACGAGTTACGCTCACTCAGTGCAGATATTTTAGAAAAAGAGCAACTCGAACAAAAAGATCGCAGAATTTTAGTTGCCAGCTTTACACAAATAAATGAAAGAATTAATAGCTTAGAAAACAAAGTCAGTAACTATAAAAAACGTTTAAATGAGCAACGATTTAAAAGCTTACTCGACAGCCTGACAAAACTGCCTAATCGCGCGGCATTTGATGAGCGTTACAACTACGAAATTAATTTATTTAACGAACAACCCTCAGACATAACGCTAGTTGTTATAGACGTCGACCATTTTAAATCAATCAACGATCGATTTGGCCATACTGCGGGCGATATTACTTTACAAGTTATTGCCAAAGCGTTGCAAAAGTCGATTAGGCAATCAGACTTTATTGCACGCTATGGCGGCGAAGAGTTTGTGCTATTAATGCCACGCACTTCACTTGAAAACGCGACAGCGCACCTCAATAAATTAAAACAGTCTATTAAAAAGATACCGTTTAAATTTAAAGACAAACAAATTGAAATTACTGTTTCGATAGGCGCAACCCAATTTAAAGAGGGAGATACCCCTCTAAAAGCATTTGATAGAGCCGATCAAGCTTTATACGATGCTAAAAATTCAGGCCGGGATCGTCTGTGCATTAGTAAATAGTGTTATGCATTTCTACTTTTGAGTACAAGGCATAATTACGCAGTAAATTTACCCAAGAAGTTTCAAGGAGAATGCCGATGCTAATACAGTTAAACCCAACAGGGGTATTAGATTTATTATCGCAGCTAGAAGTAGACCTACTAGAACAGTCATCAACAAGCGAACGCTACAGGTTATTCAGAAATTGTGTTTTAGCTGTGCTTAATGTAGGCAGCCATACCGATGTAAGTAATGATATATACGAAAAACATAAAGATTTTGATATTCGTTTGGTAAGCCGTGAACGCGGTATTAAAATTGAATTAGAGAACCCGCCGCAAACGGCCTTCGTTGACGGGCACATAGTCACCGGCATACATGAGCACATATTTTCGGTTATTCGCGATATCTTATTTATTTGCCAAAAGTATGAAAAAAATCTCAAAGAAACTAAAGCCATTACCCACATGGTTTTTGACATGCTTAGAAATGCCGACGCTCTTAAAGTAAATAGTGAACCTAACATGATTGTATGTTGGGGCGGCCACTCTATTAACGAAATAGAATATAAATACACTAAACAAGTAGGTTACGAATTAGGCTTGCGCGGGTTAAATATTTGTACTGGCTGTGGGCCTGGTGCAATGAAAGGCCCGATGAAAGGCGCCACTATTGGTCATGCCAAACAACGTATAACTAACAACCGTTATTTAGGTTTAACTGAGCCCAGTATTATTGCAGCTGAGCCACCTAACCCGATTGTGAATGAACTGGTTATTTTACCCGATATTGAAAAGCGGCTTGAGGCCTTTGTTCGCACCGCTCATGCCATTATTATTTTTCCTGGTGGTGCAGGCACAGCTGAAGAACTATTGTATTTATTAGGCATTTTGTTGCACCCTGAAAACGAAAAGCAATGTTTACCTGTTATTCTTACCGGTCCAAAACAAAGTGAAGCTTACTTTGAGGAGCTGTGTCAATTCATTCAAATGACTTTAGGCGATGCAGCCCTAGATAAATTTGAAGTAATTATTGATGACCCTCAATTAGTAAGTCAAAAGTTAAAGTCGGCAATGAATGGTGTACGCGAATACCGTAAAAGCCAAGGGGATGCATATTACTTTAACTGGACCTTGAAAATAGACAGTGATTTTCAGCAACCTTTTTACCCCTCTCATGAGGCTATGGCGTCGCTTGATTTGCACCTTGATCAACCCAAACAACAGTTAGCAGCTAATTTACGCCGTGCGTTTTCGGGAATAGTGGCGGGAAATGTAAAAGAAGAAGGTTTACATGCGATTAAAAAATACGGCCCGTATGTCCTCAGTGGCGAGCCTGATTTAATGAAAGCAATGGACACACTTTTACAAGCGTTTGTAGAACAAGGTAGAATGAAGCTCCCTGGCAGTAAGTATATTCCTTGTTATACAATAAAAGCGTGAGTTTATAATTGAATCCCCATTTACTTCTTATTGATGCGCTTAATTTAATTAGACGCATCTATGCTGTTGATGCTAACCAAACGCATCACAGCAACGAACATATGTTAAAAGCATGCTGCGCTCGAGTAGCACATGCCTGCAAAAAACTCATAACAACCACTAATGCAACCCATGCAATTGCTGTATTTGATGGCGATAAAAGTTGGCGCTATCACTTTTACAAAGATTACAAACATTCGCGCGCCCCGATGCCACAAACGTTAAAAGAAGCCTTGCCACATTTTAAAGCGGCCATTGAAGAAACCGGCATTGTGGTATTTGAACCGACTAACGATGAAGCCGATGATATTATTGCAACATTAGCCCATAAAGCCGCCAACAATCAGATAAACAACACTATTGTCTCTACCGATAAAGGGTTTTTACCGCATTTAAATGAGCAAATTGAAGTGTATGATTACTTTAAAAAGCAACAGCTCACACAGCAGCATATCCAAGAACGTTTTGGCGTAGCACAACACAAACTAATAGACTTTTGGGCTCTGGCAGGAGACAAAACCAATGACATTCCAGGTGTTAAAGGCATTGGTGTTAAATCGGCGCAACAATTGGTGAATCAGTACAACACTCTCGAAGAGGCATTAAGCGATGAATCATTAAGTGCGCGCTTACAAAAAAAGCTTGCTGATGATATGGATATGTTTGTTATTTCTAAACAACTGGTGAGTTTGCGTACTGATATCCACTTAGGCTTTAGTTTAAAGCAGTTAAGGCTTAATTAGTCGCAAGTTAATGGCACTGAACGATCGCAATACGTATACTAGTAATAGTTATCTTGGTCTGGGTAGGCAATGTTTAAGAAGTTTTTTAGGTATTTGATATTGGGATTAGGTTTATATGCATTAATAGCCACGTCGGTTATTATGTTTTATAAAGACGATCCACAAGCAATGATTTGGCAAGACCGCGAAGCATTCAATAAACGCTATATTGAAAAACTGCGCTTAGAAGATGCTTTTACGCTAAATGCTGTGCTTGAATATTTAGGCAGCCCAGATTTAACCTACGCCAAGCGCGATGGTGAACAGGTGTGGCAAGTTTTATTTTATCGTACACAACATAAAACCTCGGATGGCATTACCACCATGGATGAATGTACCGGGTTATTATTTAAAAACGGCCAACTAATAATGTGGGGCCCAAGTGCTTATGAAAAATACCTTGAACAAAATGATGGAACAATTTAATGGAAGCACCACTGTCGGGTAACCTAAACAAGCTACTCGAAAGCACACAGTTGCTTTTAAGTTCACATAATAATAAAAACCAGTGGCATACTTTTTATCCGATTGTTTGTAAACTTGCAGAGCAATACGCAGCGTTATATAAACAAAACCCAGCAGCGTTACAAGCTCAGCTCAATTTGTATAAAACACACTATAGCTTTGCAACCAATGTAGTGGTTAATCAATGTGTTTTAACTTGTGCATTAAGTGCTAGCCAAAATTACGATAAACACTTAACAGAGCTTTATATCAGTGCCTCATTGGTGGAACACCTTTGTGTTGCTGATCAGTTGAATAAACTAGCCCAACAGCAAACATTTACTAATACCGACACTAAAATGTGGCAGTTACGCCATAAACTCGCAGCCAAAGTGATATTGACATCACAACAACCAGCACATCAAATTGCCCATATTTTAGCTAAACTAGCCAAATACAAACACGCATTATTAAACACGCCTAAAATCATGCTTTATGACGGAGCCAGTGTATTGGTTGCTTTGGCAAATATTTTGGCGCTTAACGTAACCTGCAACGCAAAACAGCAGCATATTAGTTTTTATAAAGCAGTAGCTGATTTGTACATAAGAACCCCCAACACATTTGCACAGAGACTATTAAAAGACTTAGTGGCACACGTTGGACAATATGTACCAGGTAGCCAAGTGGTTTATGCGGACCAAACAATGATTTATTTGGCTACAGATTCGGCAGGCCGTCATATTATCGTTAATAATGCCAATACAAAAATGGCCTGGTATCGAATAAAAGCATCATTAGAGGATGGCTCAAAGGCATGGCCGTGTAATGACGATCGCTTGTTTTTAAAAGTTTGGGACAGTGAATACCTGCATATTGTTCATAAGAGTGACAATACACAGTCCTCTTTGTACGAATTAGTTAAACGAATAAAAAACCAACAAGAGTACAATTACAAAGCATTAAATACATTACTTACCCCTTATCCTAATGTTATAAAATCAGTGTGCCATGCAGTAAAACAGTATAATAAAGAGCTGCAACCGGCAAAAGATTTAAGGCATAGCTTGTCTATGGTGGGTTACGATAAGGCCCCTGCGATTATTCAAGGCATGGTTTTCGAGCAGTTGGTAAATAGTATTGCCCATCCTTTACATACATTTTTGTGTACCCGCATGGGTTGTTTAGTCAACATTGTAAAGCTGCTAGTAAAACACGATAAAAATTTGCAAAGTGAACGCATTAGTTTGAGCCTATATGCCTATTTATATTATCTATTAATTAATTACAGCCCAGAAGTTTCTAGAAAAATCACCCTAGACCAAACACCGAATAAATCCTTAGATACGCCAATATGCACTTTTTTTGGCATAAACAATGTTGATACCCCTCATTTAACTAATGAGCTTAATGAATTACTTAGTAGCGACCCCTGGGCAATAGCGTTATTAAAAGCTGAAACATTGCCTAAAAAGCAGCTCGATGATAGCGCTAAGTTGTGGGCAGCTTTAAAAGTTGTAGCCCAGCGCGTACTTAAACCTAACCAGCCATTAACAGCATGGCAACAGCAGATATTAAATCAACAACTCACCCGCCATGGCTGGAAAAGTGAGGCCATTTTTTATCAATCCCTGCAGCAATTAGGTCTGCACAATAGTATTTAGCTGACTTATTATCGCTATAAATTTAATTTATACCCTGTATTTGCAGTATAAACTGGCAAAATGTTCAATAAATTGGTATAAATGCCGGCTTAAATTTAGCACCCCTGTCATATAAGTAGTCTAAACTCTGTGAGTATTTTTTATTTATGTGTGTATCCAAATCTTTAAAGGAAAAGTTCATGGCCAAACAAACCATAACAGTGATCAAAGGCGACGGCATCGGCCCAAGCATTATCGACTCAGCACTTGAAATACTAAAAGCCGCAGGATGCGATTTTGATTATGAATTTGTTGACGCTGGCCTCGCTGCGCTTGAAAAAACGGGCGAATTGCTTCCACAAGAGACAATTGACACGATTGCTAAAAATAAAATCACTTTAAAAGGTCCATTAACGACCCCTGTAGGCGAAGGCTTTACATCAATCAATGTAACACTTCGTAAACAGTTTGGTTTATACGCTAATGTTCGTCCTGTGAAGTCGTTCGCAGGTACTAAAGCACGTTACGATGACATTGATATTATTACTGTTCGTGAAAATACCCAAGGTATGTACTCAGGTGCAGGTCAAGTAGTGAGTGCTGATGGCAACGAAGCTGAGGCAATGTCTGTTATCACGCGTGAAGGCGCTGAAAAAATCGTTACTTTTGCATACGAGCTAGCTGTACGCGAAGGCCGTAAAAAAGTAACCGCTGTTCATAAAGCAAATATTTTAAAATCAACATCGGGTTTGTTCTTAAAAGTTGCTCGTGAAGTGGCTGAACGTTACCCTGAGATTGAATCAACTGAAATGATTGTTGATGCAACCTGTATGAAACTAGTAATGACACCGGAAGAGTTTGACGTAATTGTAACGACTAACCTATTCGGCGATATTTTATCTGATTTATGTGCTGGTTTAGTTGGTGGTTTAGGCATGGCGCCTGGTGCTAACATTGGTGAAAATGCGGCTATCTTTGAAGCTGTTCACGGTAGCGCACCTGATATTGCAGGTAAAAACCTAGCAAATCCAACGTCAGTTATTTTAGCGTCTATTCAAATGCTAGAGCATTTAAATATGGGCGATACGGCAGAGCGCATTCGTAGCGCAGTGGCTGATGTAATTAAATCAGGCGACCGTACTACTCGCGATTTAGGCGGCAGCCATGGTACAACTGACTTCACTCAGTCAGTAATCGACCGTCTGTAACAAGTATAATTGAGTTATAAAGCCAACATCTGTTGGCTTTTTTTATGCCTGCTCAAAACCGCCTGTATCACTTTAATGTAGTTAATGTGTATTTAAGCTCCCTACTCCTTAAAATTAAAAATGCATAATTTCTGCTTTTAATGTGAGAATACTTCACAGCAATTAGAATTTAAGATTAAAAAAGATATAAAAATGAATTTTTAATCCAAAAACTTTAGTTTTGGGTTGACATGAGCGCGCAAAAGCCTTAAAAATAACCACATACAAAAATTGTAATTTAAACAGCATTTTATTTTAAAGAGCAACACATTATGAACACACAATTTCGTCTTTTAGTCTTACTCGTACTGGTCTTAGTGATAAGCCCAGCGGGGATGTATTAAAAGGTGAAACATGCTTTTTTAAACCCTCGCACTACGCGGGGGTTTTTTTTTGCATAAATCAGTCAACAGAGGAATGAGGATGAGTAAACAAGAATATAATGGCTCTGAATTGGTTGTTAAGTCATTAAAAGAGTTAAACGTTAAGTATATATTCGGTTACCCCGGTGGCTCAGTATTAGACTTATATGATGCGCTATTTCAGCAAGATGATATTGAACATATTTTAGTCCGTCACGAACAGGCCGCCACACACATGGCCGATGGTTACGCAAGAGCAACCGGTGAAGTCGGTGTTGTACTTGCCACTTCTGGACCGGGGGCAACAAACTGTGTAACAGGCATAGCAACTGCGTATATGGATTCTATTCCGATGGTGGTGTTATCAGGTCAAGTGCCAACCAACTTAATTGGCGATGACGCGTTTCAAGAAACGGATATTGTTGGCTGCTCTCGCCCTATCGTAAAGCATAGCTTTAATTGTAGAAGCGCTAGTGAAATTCCCAATATTCTTGCTAAAGCCTTTTATATTGCCAGCTCAGGTCGCCCAGGCCCAGTTGTCGTTGAACTTCCTAAAGACATGCTTAACCCTGAGCTAACCTTTGCTTACAACTTTCCAGCGGCAACAGAACTTAGAACCTACAACCCTAATACCAAGGGTCACTCTAAACAAATTCGTAAGGCCGTTGCTGCTATTTTAGAAGCGAAAAAGCTGGTTATTTATTCTGGTGGCGGAATTGTGCTTTCAAATACATCAGAGCAACTAACCCACTTAGTCGAATCGCTTAATGCCCCTATTACCAATACCCTAATGGGACTAGGCGGTATATCAGGCATTCATCCTAACTTTATTGGTATGTTGGGTATGCACGGTACATTAGAAGCAAATAAAGCCATGGCCAATGCTGATGTTATTTTAGCCCTTGGCGCACGATTCGATGATCGGGTTACCAATAACGTACAAAAGTTTTGCCCTAATGCCACTATCGTGCATGTAGATGTCGATCCGACTTCAATTTCCAAAACCATAAAAGCACATATTCCGGTTGTTGGCTGTTTAGCCACGGTACTTGAACAGTTACAAACTGCTATAGATAAAAGCCCAATAAAAATAGACCGCAGTGCACAAGAAGATTGGTGGCGACAGGTGATCAGTTGGCGCGAACAAAAATGCTTAAACTACAATACCGATGGCGATAAAATTAAACCTCAAGCAGTTATAGAGGCTATTTATAAAGCGACTAATGGTGATGCTTATGTCAGTTCAGATGTGGGCCAACACCAAATGTTTGCGGCGCAGTATTATCCATTTAAGCACCCTCGTCAATGGATCAACTCAGGCGGCTTAGGCACCATGGGCTTTGGTTTACCGGCTGCAATGGGGGTTAAGCTCGCCTTTCCTGATAAAGAGTCTTTATGTGTGACTGGCGACGGCTCTATTCAAATGAACATTCAAGAGCTTTCTACCTGTTTACAATACAACTTAGCGGTAAAAGTGATCTCGTTAAATAACCGTTCACTAGGTATGGTTAGACAATGGCAAGATATGATTTATGGCGGCAGACACTCCTCTTCCTATATGGAATCACTTCCTGACTTTGTAAAACTTGTACAAAGCTACGGCCATGTAGGAATACGAGTCAATACACTGGATGAATTACAGCCAGCAATAGACAAAGCCATGTCGATAACTGATAGATTAGTGTTTTTAGATATTTTAGTAGACGAAAAAGAACATGTTTACCCGATGCAAATTAAGCACGGTGGCATCGATGAAATGTGGTTAAGAAAAGGAGTAAAGGCATAATGCGTCGTATATTATCTATATTATTAGAAAATGAACCCGGTGCGTTATCACGTATAGTGGGGCTTTTTTCTCAACGAGCTTACAACATTGATAGTTTAACTGTTGGAACCACTGATGATGAATCACTCTCGCGTATTACTGTCACCACTAAAGGCGATGATAGAATTGTTGAGCAAATCACCAAACAGGTAAATAAACTGGTCGATGTACTTAAGGTGATTGATTTAACCGAAATGAGCCACATAGAGCGCGAACTGTTATTAGTAAAAGTATTTGCTCAAGATGAAGCTACACGCGCTGCTGTAACGCGGGTTGTAGATGTATTTCAGGGCGCTATTTTAGATATGGGGCGTCAAAGTTACAGCCTACAATTGGTAAGCAGTACCGACAAAATAGAGTCGTTTTTAGATACCTTACGTCATGAAACAGACATTATAGAAGTGGTTCGCTCTGGCGCGGTCGGCATTGGTCGCGGAGATAAGGCGCTTAAAGCTAAATAAGCGTTAAATTTACGGCAAAAAAAAGGGCTTAATAGCCCTTTTATTATTTTTATAAACCTAAACCTTATAGGTTTACTTGGTCTTTAAGACCTTTACCTGGTTTAAAGCTTGGAATAGTCGCTGCTGAAATTTGGATTTCTGCACCTGTTTGTGGGTTACGGCCTGTACGAGCAGCACGTTCTTTAACTGAAAAAGTACCAAAACCAACTAATGCAACAGAGTTGCCTTCTTTTAGTGAAGAAGTTACAGCGCCTGTGAATGCATCAAGTGCACGTGTAGCGGCTGCTTTAGAGATTTCTGCGTCAGTAGAGATTTTTTCAACTAGTTGAGCTTTGTTCATTATTAGATTCCTATTCGTTATTATTTTGCCTTCGCAAATCCTATCTTTATGCATTTTCGAAGAGTTAGCAACAGCAAATTACGTTTTTTAACTTAAATACTAAAAAATTAGTAAAATTATAATAATTCACTGTAAAATACAGCGAGTTGGGTTAACAAAAACTTAATTTAAGCACAAATATAGTGCAGCTATGCACTGTGATGAGTCGCTATATTTTTTCAATTACTAAGGTCACTTCCCCGACCTCAACGCCAAACTTAACAATAGATGTGCGGTTTATCAAGCGCGTGTTGGTGACTAAATACATCCAATCGTCAAAGTTAACTTCAAAAGTGCTGCCATCATAAGGAATTTCCACATTGTAGTTCCAATGAAAAACACTGCCTTCACTTTTGCCTGTGGCCGTACCTAAAACATCAGAAGCAGTACCGGTTAACGTGTTGTCGTCGTTTAAGGTTATTTTCCAAATACGTTTTTGGGTTTCGCCGTCATCATAAACGAAGTCTTCCTCAATAACGCCTTGGTTGCCATCCCACGTAGCGCTCAAGTCTACAACAAGCTTACGGGTTAATTCGCCTTTAAAGTCTTGTACAACACCGTAGGCTTTTAAATCGCCGCTAAAAAAAGTCTTAAAATCGAAATTAGGCTCTGAGCCTTTGTAGTGCTCTACACTCGGCGCTGAACAACTTGCAATAAAGAAGCTTACTACCAGCAGCAAAGTTACTTTGATACGTTTTAGATTAATCATATTAAATCCCTAAAAGTTGATTTCTAATCGATGGTTCTGAGGTGTTCTCACTTAGCCAAATAGCTAAAAAGTCATCTGCAAAAGTGGTGTCTTCTATGCGGCCTATTTCATTGTCATTGTGAAAGAAAATACTGTGTCCTTGCTGATCGGTCAGTAAGGTTAACGATTCACCCTTTTTAATGTCTGGCCATATCGCTAATAATTTATCTGCATAGCGAGCTGATAATTGTGATTTACCTAAATGTTGCCATTGCTCTTTAGTGGCTTTTACAATGTCTTTAGCATCAAAGTCTCGCAGGTAAGTTAAAGTAAATTTAACTGGCGTTTGCTTGGGACTATAAGATCCAGAGGGAGTAAAAAGCGTTGCATCATAAACATCCCAAAAAAGGT
Source organism: Pseudoalteromonas sp. S4741 (assembly GCF_005886135.1). Lineage (NCBI taxonomy): Bacteria > Pseudomonadati > Pseudomonadota > Gammaproteobacteria > Alteromonadales > Pseudoalteromonadaceae > Pseudoalteromonas > Pseudoalteromonas sp. S4741. Next base: position 11,542 of record NZ_PNCN01000119.1, read on the forward strand.
ATTCCATACGTGCCTCGCCCACTTTGTTAAACTGGGTATCAGCATAAGCAACATGGTTAAACAGGGCATAAATTAGTACTAAATTTAAAAGCGTTTTCATAATCAGCTCCAAGCAGTAAATACAATTGTTTTATTGCTTAATAAACGCGCCAATTTTACCGTTAATAAATAAAATAACGCTAAACGTTGCAGCCCATAAAGCACCGTATAAAGGCCAAAATTGCCATAGCGGCAAGCCGAGTTCTAACACGTCGAATCGCGCCCCCGCCCAGTAACTTCCTGGTGCAAACGCTAAACATACAATAAACGCTTGCCAAGGTTTAAGGGTTGTTAAAAACGACATTGAGGTGTTAATACATAGCAATAAAGCAGCCCATAAAAACACTAACCAAAGCGGAAATGGCGCTACTTTAAATTCAATCAGACCGAACTTAACCGCGATAAATTCACTTAGTAAGGCTAGTGGTAAGCACTTTAGAAGCAAAAAAGCATCCTGTTTTTTTTGCGCTGACAAATAAAACATTAATGCAATGATAACAGTTGAATAGATAAGTGAGTGCTGTTCAAGCAGTAGGCATAAAAACCACACTACTTGAAACAGAACAAAATTAATAAGCGAGTGCAATCTCATCATTACTACTCGTAAAACGGGGTTTGCGTGCCATTAAATGCACGGTACTTGTTGCGCGAGTTCTAAATGCGCCCTCGCAATAAGCAAAATAAAATAGCCATAAACGATAAAATCGCTCATCAAATTTATTACTATCGAGGTTTGGCCAACTTGCAATGAAACGATCTCGCCAATCAGCAAGGGTTCTTGCGTAGTGAACACCAATATCGTTAACTGTGTGGATATTCATATCGGTATGATTTTTTATTTGCTCACTCATTTCGTTGAGCGAAGGCAAGCACCCACCAGGGAAAATATACTGCTGAATAAAGTCAGAATTTTTTAAATAATGTTGGTAACGCTGATCGCTAATTGTAATTGCTTGAATAAGCATAGCACCATCGTCTTTTAATAGCTGACCGCACTGAGTGAAAAAACTAGGCAAGTACTCATGACCAACCGCTTCTATCATCTCAATTGATACTAGCTTATCGTATTTACCGGTTAGTAAACGGTAATCTTGTTTGAGCAAGGTTATTTTGTTTTCAAGCCCAAGCTCTTTAATTTTATTTGCAACATAATCGTGCTGCTCATCAGAGATGGTAGTGGTTGTTACATGGCATTCGTAGTGAGTAGCCGCGTAAATTGCAAATGCTCCCCAACCTGTACCAATTTCAATGACGGTGTCGCCTTGTTGTAACTCGACTTGTTCACAAATACGCTGTAGTTTGTATTGCTGTGCTTGCTCGAGGGTGGCGTCTTTACTTGGGTATACGGCACTTGAGTAAAGCATTTCTTTGCTTAAAAAAGACTCGTATAAGTCATTGCCTAAGTCGTAGTGTGCAACAATATTCTTTTTAGAACCCGAGTGAGAATTTTTATTTTTAATGTGGTTTATACGATGAGCGATGTTACTAAAAAAAGCGAATTTCTTTTCAAATGCGTCTAGTTGGTCTTGGTTTATTGCAAAAATTTCTATCAACCGAGTTAAGTTATCACACTGCCACTGCCCTAATATGTAGGATTCTCCCGCGCCAATACTTCCCGACAGCGCAAATGCTTTATACATAGCAGTATCATTAACGGTTACCGTTACTTTAAGCTCTGATGACGTATCGCCAAATACAGACTGCTGATTATTGTCTACAAGCACTATTTGACCTGTATCAATTGACGAGAACGCTTTAAACACTAACTTTTTATAAAAATTAGTAAACCAACTGGTGCGTTCCTGAACGCGTAAGCTCGATACCTTTTCCATATACTTACCTATATTATTGTTATTACTTATAAAACAACATAAATTAAATTTAAAGTTTGCCTGAATGACCTAAAAAAGGGACTTTTTTAACAAACAATTTAAATGCCTGATAGTAAATACCTCTGAAAATAGACCATGTCATTGCAGGAAAGCGCTTCAACAACTTGCTCATTTGTTTATTGCACAAGGGTTGGCGCTGTAACCTTAACGAAGCATCAAAAAGTAGTTCTTCATCTCGCTTATTTTCTATACGTATCAGTATATTGTCTTTCTTTTGTCGAACAGTCCAATGATAGTTCATATCCAAATTCATAAAGGGTGATACGGAAAAAACTTTCTTAAAGTTCACTTTTTTTTGTAGTGGAACCAAGTAGTAATGTCGCTCATTCCATGGGGTATTACTTACCTCGGCCAGCATGTAGCTAAATTGATTATCGTCATGGCCAAAAAAATAAAAGTTAACGGGGCTAAAGTAAATACCCAAGCAGCGTAACTGCCCTAGCAAGTACACATGGCTAAATTTCTCATCTACCCCTAACTGGGCTAGCTGCGCATGAGCTCGCTCTATGATGGGCTGATGATGACTACCGGGTAACCCTTTTAAATAATCAGATTGCTCAAACTTCAATGCTTTAAACCCTGAAGTTCCAAGCTGCTTATGGACGCCATTAAGCGCATGAGTATTATTTAAATCAACCCACATCATATAAAGCGGGTAATTAAACGCGTGATGTTTAACAGCAAAACGGCGATGTTTAACATCGCCTAAATACACTGCATTAGTCAAACTCTACTCCAAGTTGCTTGGCCACATCAACGGCGCTGCGCACACCATCCTCATGAAAGCCGTTATACCAATACGCTCCGCAAAAGTACGTGTTATTTTGTCCATCAACGGTATGCTTTTGCTGTTGAGCGGCAATAGATTGTTGATTGAACACAGGATGATGATAGGTAAATTCACGTAAAATTTTACTCTGATTAATACCTTCTAAGTGGTTCAAGGTAACGCAGAACTGTGTATCTGATTTGATCCCTTGAAGTATATTCATTTGATAAGTAACCACCGCCGCTTTATCGGTATTGTTATTGAGCAAATAATTCCAACTTGCCCATGCGGCTTTTCTATCTGGTAATAGTGAAACATCGGTATGCAATACCACCGAGTTCTCAGTGTATGGAATAGCACCCAACACCTTATTTTCTTGCTCGCAGGCATCACCAAGTAACGCTAACGCTTGATCTGAATGACACGCAAAAATAACCTTATCAAACAGGGCTTGCTGGCCATCAACAAATGTAATGGTGGCTCCCTGCTCGTCTCTGGTTACCGATTTAATGTCAGTGTTTAACTGTATTTTATCAGCAAAACCAGCTATCAACGGTTTAATGTATTCACGAGAGCCACCGGGAATAACGTACCATTGAGGTCTATTGGTAATGTCTAGCAAACCATGGTTAAAGAAAAACTTTACAAAAAACTCAACCCCTACATTTTCCATTTCTTTAATGCTAGTAGACCAAATGGCAGCACCCATAGGTAAAATGTAGTGATATTTAAAGAAATCATTAAAACGATGTTGTTGTAATAATTGACCTAGTGATTGCTCTGTGTAGTGACCTTTTGCGTGCAAAGCCTTACATAACTTATTAAAACGCACGATGTCATACAATAAACGCCAAAATTTAGGTCTAACTATATTTCTGCGTTGAGCAAATAAACTACTAAATGTATGCCCATTGTATTCAAAGCCGGTTGCCTCGTTATGCACACTAAAACTCATTTGGGTCGGTTTACGTTTCACACCAATGCGTTTAAGCAACTTTTCAAAATAAGGATACGTTCTATCATTAAATACAATAAACCCCGTATCTATCGCGTAATTAATACCGCTGTGCTCTACATCTACAGTTGCGGTGTGACCACCAATATAATCATTTTTTTCAAATAATGTGACATCGTAATGCTTGTGCAGTAAATGTCCGCAGGTTAAACCTGATACGCCAGTCCCAATTATTGCTATTTTTTTCAACGGGTTAATCCTTTTGCAATTTTAAGCCAAAGCGAAAGTGGCAATATTCGCAATGCTTTAAGTATAAATGTAAAACGATAGGGGAAATGAACTTCTTTACGACGTTTGTTAACGCCTTTTATTATATAGTCAGCCGCTTTTTCAGCACTAACAGCCATCGGCATAGGGAAATCATTTTTGTCTGTAAGCGGTGTTTTTACAAAACCAGGGTGTACTAGTGTTACATCAACATCGTTTAAATCAACCGCAAGGGTTTTAGCTAAATAGCTAACGCCTGCCTTTGATGCACCGTAGGCTTCTGAACGTGGTAATGGTAAATAAGTAACACTTGAACTAACCATTACTAATTGCCCACCAGAGACTATTTTTGGCAAAAGCGCCTCTAAGCAGTAACCCATTGATAACAAATTAACGTTAATAACACGCTCAAATAAGGCGCTATCAAAATTACGTGCATCGTCAACATACTCGCAGTTGCCAGCATTGAGAATTACGCGGTCAAATTGAGTGTACCCTAACGTTGCCGCTTTTATATCTTGCAAATTGGTTGCATCAAACTGGCAGGTTTCTATGTTGTTATGTTTGGCAAGTTCAGCGAGCTTTTGCGTATTACGCCCGCAGGCGATCACTGTATCACCCTGATCGGCATACTTAATAGCAAGTTGCTCACCAATACCCGACGTTGCACCTGTAATAAGGGTAATCATAGTTAACCAGCCCTTTTATCAATAAAATTAATAATGTTGCCCAGTAATGGAATATGCTTATACAAAAGCTCTCCAGCGTTAAAGTAATCGCGGTGATTAATAATTTTCGCACCTTCAAATACTAGTTTACTGTGCCCTTGCACTGAAATTGTATTGCCCGCGTTAAGTTTTGGGTGAGAATAATGCATTGTCCAGTATACAAATGCATTATTATCGTTGGTAAATGAGTCGGTTATGTCAAATCGACAATGCTTAACATTACTATATAAACCACAAAAATAACGCCTTAAATCTTCAAGGCCATTAATCTCGTGCAGCGGATCTATAAAGTGAATGTTTTGAGCGTAAATTTCAGTTAATAACTCTAGGTTATCTTTATCAAGCTTTTGATATATTTCTACAAATTTATCGACTGATAATTGGTTATCCATATCACACCTTAAATGCAGCTAAAGCCCTCGCTCGTGCCGCTTTATGATCAACTATTGCTGGCCAGTAACAGTGTTCACTTTGTCCCGTTGCTGCTAAGTAAGTATGTGGGAAATGAATGTGTTTATCTGGCACTTTTTGTAATTCAGGCAGATATTTACGGATAAAATCACCATTTGGATCAAAGCGTTCACTTTGAGTAATAGGGTTAAATACCCTAAAGTAAGGTTGTGCGTCACAGCCGGTACTTGCAGCCCATTGCCAACCACCATTGTTTGAGGCTAAATCGCCATCAATAAGATGCTGCATAAAAAACTGCTCGCCTTTGCGCCAATCAATCAGTAGGTGCTTAGTTAAAAAACTCGCAACCACCATTCTTAAACGATTATGCATCCAGCCTGTTTGCAATAGCTGTTGCATGGCGGCATCAACAAGTGGATAGCCTGTACGGCCTTCGCACCATTGCTTAAACTCAGCGTCACTGTCACGCCAACTCACACTATCGTACTTTTCGTTAAAATTGGCACCGCGTGAAAGTTTTGGGAATTCAGCAATTAAATGTTTATAAAATTCACGCCAGATCAGCTCGTTAACCCAGGTAAACGTTTTACTTTTTGAGGTGGTCAGTATATCGGGGTAATGTTGTTGTATATTAACCATTAACTGCTTACTGCTAACAACCCCTAATGCTAAATAGGGGCTTAAACCCGATGTTCCTTTTACACTAGGTATATCGCGTACATCATCATAACTTGCTAATTTATCATGGATAAAATTATCGACCACATTAGCTAAAGTGTCGTCATCAACCGGCCATTTTTTTGAGCTGTCATCACTGCTGAGTAATTCACACGATTCAATCTCAATAGGATTTGAAGATAATGGCCACGGCACCAAGCTAAAGTGAGTATCTTGATACTGTTTTAGCCACGCCCGCTTAAAGGGCGTAAACACTTTATACATTTCATTATTTTGAGTGCGTACACTACCTACGGGAGCAATGATATCACCCTCGTATAAAGTAAATGTTATTTGCTGTTGATCGCATTGCGCTTGAATCGCTTTATCTCTATTAAACTCATTAAGTTCATATTCTTTATTGGCTATTATGTGTTTAATCTCATACTGCTGACAAAAATCGAGAAGCTTAGTTTGGCAGTCTGTGAAATAAGGAGCCTCTATCACGTGTAAATTAATGCCATACTCAGCTAATTTTTCACGGATATAACTGACTCTGCGTTTTAGTAAGTCAATTTGAATTGGGGCAGTATTATGCTGTGCCCATTGTTTTTCGCACACAAAAAAAATGGCGTGTTTAGCACCATTATTTAGCGCTTCAATAAGCGCTTCGTTAGAAAAAAGGCGCAAATCGCGCCTAAACCAAAATAATGTATTCATTACAAACCGTAACGTAGCTTAAGTTCATTAGGATAAGGGTTAAAGTATATTTGCTTGCTTAAATACTCATTCGGGTGAACCTTTAAATGATGTTTAAGCAAGGTTAGTGGTACATAAAGCGGCACCAACCCTTGGCGATACTCGTCTATTGCATCTCGCATTTCTTCTTTTTCGATTTTTGATAAATCTTTTTTGAAGTAACCTTGCAAATGCATCAACGTGTTAGAATTATTTTTTCTTGAAGCAGGTCGTTTAAGCGCGGTCATTAAACCTAAAATGTACTCGTCGGCTAGAGCATTAACATCATCACCTACAAACGTTCCAAGTAGATTGCCTAAATCACGATACGCTTGATAATTATGAGCCATTAACAAGTATTTGTATTGAGCATGGAACTGGGTCAAACGATGTACAGTAACCGGCTCTTTCACTAACTGTTGCCAGTTATGTAATGTATAAACACGCATTACAAAATTCTCGCGTAAATGAACGTCATTTAAACGTCCATTTTCTTCGCAAGGTAGTAAAGGATTGTGTTTCATGATTTGTTCAGCAAAGAAGCCAACGCCCTCAGAGGTGTTACCCGTTCCTGCTTCATTGTAGATTTTTACCCGCTCCATGCCACAGCTTGGGCTCTTAGCACAAAAAACGAATCCACTTAGATGCCCCGCTTGTTCTGTAGCTATTTTTTTACCGTATTCTGTGAGCTGCGGGCCAACATCTCCCGTACCATCCGGACGACACACTTTAATTGTATCGCCTGTTTTTACTTGACGAATTGTTGGTCGGGGTATTGGTAAACCTACCGCAACCTCAGGACAATACATTTTATATTCAACATGTTTTGCCAACTCTTCCATACAAAAGTTAGATTTTTTGTGGCCGCTGTCAAATCTTACCTTTTCGCCTGCTAAGCAGGCGCTAATACCTATTTTTATTGTATCTGTTTGCATAGATTCTCTTAATAAATCAAGCCACCAATTGGGTTAAGTAACTTGCTAAGTCCTTTATTAAAATGTAGCGCACTACTAACAACAGTAAAGCACAAACATCCCTCTTTTGTTAAAGGAGTATGTTGATGACGGCCATCTTGCCAAATAAAATCACCTGGTACATAACTGCCTTCTTCATCTGTAAATTCGCCATCAAGAAGTAGCGTAACTTCAAAACCTGTATGTGTATGCTCAGGAATTTCGCCGCCTGCGTCTATGTGCAATAAACTCGAGCGCAAATGCCCATCGTCAAGCGCTATACGTGAACGAGCAAGCTTACCTACTTGTATAAATTTGCTATAAGAAATACGTGTTAATGCTCTTGGTAAGCTGTAATTATGGTCATTCACATCAATAGTAACAGGTTCAACAGCATAAACTTCATCAATCGAATCGTCTGACGTGATTAATTCAAGCAACCCTGAGTCCGCTATATCGTCGCTTTGCTCATCGTTATTAACATTCATGTTGTCACTAAACACTGCTTTTGCATTACTTGCCTCGAGTTTTTCAACCTCAGCTTGGCATATTGGGCACATGTCTACATGAATAGATACGGCTAAGCTTAGTGATGCGGGAAGTGTTGCTGCACAGTATTGTGTAAGTAGTGTTTCACTCGGGTGATGTTTAATCATGCTGATCTCCCATTTCATTACGTAATTTCTGCAAGGCTAGACGTAATCGTGATTTTACCGTGCCTACTGGAATGTTTAATTGTTGAGCAAGCTGCTCTTGCGACATATCTTGAAAGTAAACACCGCGTACCACTTCTCTTTGCGCTTGTGGCAGTTTATCTAGGTAGCGCTTAATTTGTTTATCTTCAAGGTGGTCACTGTATTCGTGATGTGTATCTTCTGATTCATTCAATAACGGCCAGATGTCTTCGCTGATATTTTCTTCTTTGTTGCTTTTCATCTTTCGAAGCATATCAAAGGACGCATTACGCATTACCGTATAAACCCACGTAGTGGCTGCGCCTTTGTCGCTGTTGTACAAATGCGCTTTTCGCCACACTGAAGTGAGCGTTTCTTGCACCAACTCCATTGCTTGGGCTTCTACACCAAACTGCTTAATGCCAAAGCGTTTGATCTTTGGTGCAAAATATTCAAACAAGTACGCGAAAGATTTTTTATCGCGAGATTGGGCTACATTAACTAATGCTTCCCTGAGCTCCGTACTTGGCGTTTCTGGCATGGCAGTATACTTACCTGTGTTAGGTTCACAACGTAATATTTGTTGTTGACTTACCATAGTAAAATGTCCCGTTATAGCTTTTGTAAGTACCATTACGAGCTAAGAATATAAGCGGATCATAATTATTTTAGGCAAATTCATTATTAATCACAGTATGGAGGAAATTCAGCAAGTTATCAAAATTAGTTTCAAATGCAAGTTGTTGTTTTTTCTCAATAGAAATAGGGAGAAGCTCAAGCCATCTGGCAACAACCCAAGTAAGTTGATTAAACTGGGTATGTTTATAAAGAGACTGTAGCTGTGAATTATTAGAGAATACTTCTTCTAATGCCACTTGAAGTAGTTGATGTTCGCCAATGTCATGATTACTGCTATTGTACCAATAAGGTGTATTGCACGCAGAGACCTCACCATAGCGTAACTCCTGTTCGTCTTGGTACACGTTATCTAGTTGCACACTTTTTGATGCAAAAACATCAATCAACAGCATACCGCTTTCGTCTTGGTCGAAATCAATAATATCCATTAAACACCCTTGGGCGCTTATATTAAATGGTGTGTCGTGTTCGAAGGTGCAAAGTACAAAACCGCTGTTTGTTTTTAATGCGTTTTTAACCATCGTCAAATAACGAGGCTCAAATATACGTAATCGCGTATAGCCTTCAGGTAATATAAAAATAGGTAATGGGAAAATCGCACGTTTCATAAAGTCTACTTCTTTCAAACACTCTGCCTTTATTTACGTGCGCTCTATTGAAGTCGATCAGCTTTAGTTACATCGATTGTTTTACCGTGTAAGTGTATTCGCTAATTAAACCTCGTTCCCACATTTTTTATCATGTAAGCGATGTAATATACACTCAGTACACTTGCCACTGGCGCCAACATCAGGGCTAACAATTCGAACTCGCTGTTCATCACTTATTCCCTATTTTTATTGCTTTTGTTGTGTTTTTACTACAAGTTGCTTTTCATCAATGCCACTATTATCAACAACTGGGTTGGTTTGTAATAAACCATCTAAAATAGCGTGGGCATCAAAATAAACAGCTTCTTTTACTGACTTTTCAAGTTCGTTGCTTGCCTGTGACACATAAGTAGACACAGTATTAGTTAGCATATCTGTAATATTTAAATCGACTTCTGTCGCGTTAACCTGAGTTGAGCCTAATACAAGTAAGCTTGCGATTGTGATGTTGATTGAAGTTTTCATAATAGTATTCCTTGTTTGTTTATTGGTTAGTACACTTAGTTACTATCAAGGGCTATGCCATAATGGAAAAACTTTATAAGTCATTGTTTTAAAATTAAATAAGTAAATTTAAAAGAAATCCACAAAATCTAGATTAGTAATTTTGACCAATGAATTTAAAAATAAAACCAAATAATAGTGTGTTTGTTAATGTTCAGTAAATTAATGACTTTATTTCGTATTTGAAAGTTTCAGCGTACACCTGTACACTAAAAATCATTCGGAAAGTGGTAGGATCTGTTATGTCTGTTGAAGCTCCCTATTCTAAAAAAGAAGAGCTGTTAAATGTTATTAGTCATGCCTTAGGCATTGTATTTGCTGCTTTTGTTTTTTGGGATTTAGTTAAACAAACTAATAGTGTGAAAAGCTATGCCAGTACTCTGATGTACGGCAGTAGCTTACTAATTTTATTTTTATCTTCAACGCTTTATCACGCCAGTGTGCGCCCAAGATTGAGAGCGTTTTACAAAAAATGTGATCATTGCGCCATCTATTTACTGATTGCAGGCACCTACACGCCCTTTTTGTTGCTGTCGTTATCTGGGCTCTGGTCTTGGGCCACCTTGGTATTTATTTGGACAGTAGCTTTAGCCGGTGTTGCTTATAAACTGCTTGTTAAAAATGGCAATAAAAAAGTGTCACTCGCTACCTATTTATTAATGGGCTGGTTTGCACTGGCAATTATATACCCACTTTATTCAAACTTACCTATCAACGCACTATACTGGCTATTGGCTGGCGGCTTATTTTATAGTGTAGGTACTATTTTTTATAGTGCTAAAAGTACTCAATATAGCCATGCTATTTGGCACCTTTTTGTTATTGGTGGATGTGTTAGCCATTATATTTCGATCAGTAACTATGTTTATTAGGCTGGTTAAGCCATTTAGATTAGTCTAGTTTGAGCGAGAAACAGACGGTCGAGTAAACTCGTTTTTGGACAGAAACGTGTCAGGGACTTTTCTAAATTAGCAACGCACAGATAGCAATACGTACGGCTGTGTTTATCAGACCTGTTTATTCAATAACTTTATCGAGTCCGTTCAAAAGTACCGTTCACATCACGCGTGTAACTTTCCCGTGTGCAATTCGTTATTAGCGCTTACATGGCAAGGCCTCTAGGTTAATACGACAGTGTAACCTAGAGTGCCGCCGCACCTGTTTTTAATGTGAAATGGTAGATACACCGGCAATTATTTTAATAAATACTCACCTTTTGCTTATTCGTAAAAGTGCTATGCGTTAAATTATGATTAAGCGGAACTAAGGCGACAGGTTAATTTTTTCAGCGCCGCAGATAGTTAAAAAATTTTGTTAGTATCAAAGAAACATAAAAAATGAAGGTAACCAGGCACGAGGCCTGGTTGAAAATCAACGATAGTAAAATGGCATGGATGCCACGTTCTAACCGCCAATCTTTTACGGCAATTTAAGATTACACTGCGGTTGGGGCACTATCAATATTAATGAGCACGCGAATGAAAATAGATATTCATTATAAAGTGAAAGTAGAAGGAAGGTTTTCTATTAATTTAATTTCCCTAATTTCTGTAGCCCAATTGGTTATAAGTTTAATAGGTTAATTGTTAGGTAGGGGGTATTGCAGGTCAAAGTGTGATACCCCATTATTTTAGCCGCTAAAATTAAAGTTTCACCGGTGAAACTCAGTTGTTGGATGAAGGTCTTGTGTTTGATTTTCTGCTATCAGTTAACAAATATAAAAATTAATTATTTATCATTATGTTTTCATTTTTTGACAATGCTAAAGGCGTGAACTATAAATACCTTTCAATTGATATTAAAAGGGAAATTCAAGGACTATGAAAATAAATTTAATTAATTGCCTGCTATCTGTAGTCATAGCAACTGGTGTAAGTAATATGAGTTATGCTGAGGAAGTTCCGCGCAGTCAACAAGTAATTACCTCCCTTCCTGTACTCACTAGTCAGAATGCTCCAGCTCCTGCCGAAATCAAAAACATCCGCATGGAGTCTGAATTAATGGCTCGAGCATCAGCTCCGCCGCTATCTTCAATGTGAGTATATGCTGTTGGTTCAACTGATTGTGGGTGGGAGTCCACTGTTGGTATGACAACAACTGCATGTGATCATGGGGGAGAGCAGCTGCGTACTGCTGTTTTAGAAATTGGTTATGGTTATAATCATATTGCTTGGATGAACGGTGGGTTACTTCCGAGTTCCACAATGTACTCAAGTACGCCTGTTTGTGTGACTGGTAGTAATTACACATGGCCTTGTACCGCTGGGCAAACTGTCGTGGGTTTCCTCAATGAATACAATGTCGATGGTCATCAAAACGGATTATTCAAATACCAAAATACTTCGACTAATTCGCCATGGAATACTATGTCAGTCCAGATCAGTATTCTTTGATTTATTAATGATGTAGGCCAGACATTCTGGCCTTTTTATATTTCTAAATACGAATGTTAACACCAGTACTTTTGTCTTGCATGATAGACATAGCTGATTCTAACATCTTCAAAGTAGTCTCGTCATTGCGTGACAGTGCGCCTTGGATGCCATCACGCGTTTTTTGAATGAAGTTATATCGTGTTTCATCACTGTGTGCACCTGCCAGTTCGCCTCCATTTACGGGTATTTTCATAGTCATAGCCATGAAAGGCCTGCCGTCATCGAGAGACATTTCTCCATTGCGGATTTGAGTGTTGGCCCAGTCCCGCATTTCTTGCCGGGTCATACTAGTGAAATCCGCCTGTTTTGTGCTGCTGTCAGTCTTATCATTGTCTGTTTGTGCTGCTGTTAATGCAGCCGAAAATGACGTTGAGGCCTCTGTTGAAGGCTTGGTACGCTGGTTCCCATTAAAATAATGTACGTTTGCATCAACTCGCATAGGTTCTTTTCCTTAGTATGATCGTATGAGTGATATTAACTGCAAAACCTGCGCCATAATTATACACTTATAGTCTTTTGAAAACGCCTTTAAAAAGTTTATTTAAATTAAGTTGTTGAAGGTAATTCATCGTAAAGTGAAAAGCTTAATACAGAGGTGTTGGACGGCAAAGGCTTTCCGGTAACTGGAATATTTACTAATAGGCTTGGCTCATAGGCCTTAAATTATTCAGGATAAAGCCTAATAAAAGAAGGTTTTGAAATAAGCAATATTAAAGTGAAATATTGGGATCGAGATTGATACAAAGATGAGGGATATAGAAATCAATATCCATTTCAATTTTTTGATTTCTTTTAAGTGATTTGCATTTTTAAGCGATTCATTTAGCCGCTGAATATTTAGTTCAACTTCGTGTACAGTCTCCTGAGAGACGAGCGCTAAATCTTTAATACTCTTTTAATTTATCGTCAATTCGGATGCTTAGAATAGCCATTCTAAAATACCTCTGATGTATACGGGTGTAAACAAAGCGTATACGCCTATTTTTAAAGGCGCAACAGGTTATTTTAGATGAAAACTGTGTATGACAAAATGAGATAATAGGCACGCTGTCGAATGAATCGCCCCGAGTTCATCGGAGACCAGTTTGTTTAAGTCAGGCCACTTTACCTGACTCGTTTAAATTATCATAGTAGTCTGTTTCATATTGAGCTGGTGAAATATACCCAATTGAAGATAATAAGCGTTGATTATTAAACCAATTGACCCACTCTAACGTTGCGTAT